>JAWOEM010000292.1:0-5248 GCA_046482785.1 Salinivirgaceae bacterium | reverse complement strand
GGTTGTGCGGCAAATGTTCGAATTAGGCCTAATCAACAGCGGATTTTGGCATCAGTTTGCCATGACTGTGCACAGCCCGGTAGGGATAAATCCGGAAGCCTATGGTGTTCAGCGGTTGCCATTGCCGGCAAATGCATTTGCTCAAAATGGATGTGAACATATTGACCCCACAAATTGCCGCTATGAAGATTACAGCGAGGGGTTGAGCAAATCGTTATATAACTTTATACACAACATTGGTATTGATATGGACTTGTCGGAGTGGTTTAACTTTAAAGTTCCCCGAACCCAAATACCGCCCAATTTTGTAGAAAAGTTTTTTTAGAATAAAATTGAAGTGCTTGGTATAAAAAGGTAATACGGTTGCCAAGCGCCAAAGTATGCCTGATTTTTAAAAAATTAAGTGTATGCCTAAAAGCACAGAAAACCAAAAGGCTTTGGCTGTATGCCAAAGCCTTTTGGTTTTTTTATGAGTGCTTTTTTAATCCAAAACCTCCCTTATCATTGTCATGCGAATGGCTATATCGCTGGTAATTGCATGGGTAGAAATAGTAGCACCCGAAATGCCATCGATGTTTTTATTTACCGCAGGCTTTTCCTTGGTGCCCAATTTTTCGAACTGGCGTAACCAGCCTTTCGATGCAATTGCATGCCCTTTGGTGGCTTTGTAATTAAAAACGCGTACTGCTTGAATTTCTCCCAACCCATCGAAAATAATAAAGTAATCGAAATATTCCCCGGCAGGCTTGTCGGGTGAAGCTTTTACAGTGTTGCAACCTCCACTGCGGCAACTGGTCACTCTTCCCGAGTATATATAAAGTGGTTCTATAGCGCTTCCCCTTATGGCGAATAGCGCTCCATTTACTTCATATTTTTGGTATATAGCAGGCTTTAATTGAACTTGTTGCATGTGCTGCTCCTCTACATTCCACCCTTTCTCAAGCGTTTTTAATAAAACTCTGTTGTAATGGTCAATACTGTCTTGCGCAACCAAATTTTGCATCATTAGCAGTACGAAGCCGATAAAAATTGGATATACTTTCATGCGAATAATAATTAATGAGATTGTTGGTTTTTATTCTTGATTTATCGATGAGGCTGAAATTGAAATTGAGGTTTGGCGCATACCATAGCAAGGTGTTAAATCACTTCATGCACAGCAACACATTGGTTTTTCTATATTCATTGTAATTTATAATAGTGAGGGCTTCGTTTTAAACGAAACCCTCACTATTTGTTATTGGGCGTAGGTTGTATCCCAACATTTTCTGATCGTTTAAAACATTACACCAATACCTGTATTCAGCACATAATCGATTGTGTTATCGGCCTCGTTTTGGAACATTTGAACGTCTCCTTTTACAACCGCACCTTTGCTTAAATGAAAAGAAAGACCGGTTGTAATAACCGTTTTATTGTAGCTTTCATTTTGGGTAATAAGGTTATTTACCGAAGCGTGCGTGTTGTAATTTGCATATCGAACAAAGGGAACAAGTCTTTTATCAGCATTCGACACGTGTTTCAGCACATTGTATCCGGCCTCTACATATAAACCGGTCATGCTGCTGCCTAAATCGTTAAGCTCGGTTCCCGATGCAGTAAAAGCGTTGTATTGGTCGGTATTGCCAAGCGAAGAGAAATAAAACTGCCCGCGAAGCGATAACCCGCCAATTTGGTAGCGTGCATCAGCGCCAAGCATAAACAGATCGATAACCGACGAGTCTGCCTGTTGTTCAAGTGCATTGTCGTTCTTGTCAAGATTATTATACAAAGTGCTTTGGCTTTTTCCGTAGTAAGCAGAGAGCCCGATATTTAATCCGCGTATGCCAAAATACTCCACCTTTCCGGTAAAGTTTGGCGAACTGATGTACGATTTTATTCCCTTTTGGCGGCCTCCGCGAAGCCCTCCCGAACCATTAAATTTGGCATTGCCATCGTAACCATTAAACCCATTTACCACATAAAACTGGTAGCGCAACGTGGCAGGTAAAATGGTTCCGGTAGCACCAAAGCCTATTTCGCGCCACGTCGATGGAGCAATATATTTGTCGGTTAATGGACGTTCCACGCCGTTAAACGTAGTTGGCTCATGATATTCATTTACAATACCCATGGGAATGAGCATCAGGCCGCCTCGCAAATTTATAAAGTCGGTAAGCTTGTACTGTAACCATGCTTGCTCAATGTACACTTCTTCTACGTGTTCATATTCAATTTCGGTAATAAATTGGGTGCGTTCGTCGAACTGATAGCCAAATAACATAACCATGCGATGTACGTCCAATGTCCCATTTTTCCGCATATCGCTGTTAAGCGGCTGGTTATAGTGAACTTCACCGTATCCGCCAATTTTTAATTTTCCGTCCGTTTGCAAGAGCTTTTCGGCTGTGTTGGTGTACATAGTTGTGCTATCGGTGGTTTGAGCGAATAGCGTTCCTGTGGCCAAAGCCATACTGATCAATAAGAATAGTTTTTTCATTGTCATAAGATTAAAGTTCATTGTCTGGTTTATTTAATTTTTGTCCGTTTTTATGTTTTGCTCTTAAATCGATATTTCTCTATGTTTATTTAGATTGAATTAACAGAGGCAAAAATAGCGCCTGTTAATAAATTGTGAAATCCCTATTTGTAGGGATATTTTCTCTATTTAGAGCCTGGTAATAAAGTCGGGTGTGTTTAGTGAATAGATTGAATATCAGGGGCTTTATTCGCAAATCTCAAAATATTCAGAGGTGCTCATGAGCTTTCTTTGGTCGGTTCAAAACTCAGAACCGTTGAGTTTACTGCAGTAAGTGATACGAGTTTGCGTGAGTATAATGCGGAGCCCTTAGCTCACTTACGCCATGTAAATGAAATCGAGTCTATTGACGAAAACCATTTAGATGTAACGATTGGCATTTTTATCGTTTGAGGTGGGAACCACACAAATTTTATTTGTGAGCGACAAATGCTCAGGTTTGATTATACGTACATGGGTAAAGCCGCTTATCGAACCATACAAAGTAAGGCAGATTGCCTGACATGAAGACAATGCTTATTTTAGTGTGGTAGAATAGCTCGGTGATGCGAATATCGGAAAGAGAGTACAGATAGAGTAAATTGTTGCGGCACAGCTCTATGTTGCGCCAACCGCAGTCCATGGCGGGTCAGCCATGCCATAAAAACCTAACCGCCAACATCCGCTATCCATATTTTTGTTATATTTGAATAGAAAATGCTGTCCTGATTTTTCTCAGTCAAGGGATTATGGAACATCAACCGTCTACTTATCGCCGGAAAAGCGACATGATAAATAAAAACCTAATAGAGAAGGTAAATGAATTCTTTTCAGTATAATATCACAGACAAAATCATTAATTACGGATTGGCCTTTATTGCTGTAATATCAATACCCCTAAATGTCATTATATATTTTGCTATTAGTCATGGCCAATGCGTAATTATTAAAACCATTCCCCCATTACTGTCATTGTTCACTATTTTACTGTATTTATACAGAAATGCACTATCATTTCGGATACGAACTATTGTTTTTTCGTTATTGCTTTTTTTAGCAGGCATATATACGTTAGTACTCGGATTGTTAGATATGGCCTCATTATGGTTTATACTGTCCATTATTTTTGCTTCCTTTTACACAAAAAAGCAAATAGCATTTTCCATTTTTGTTGCAGCTCTATTTTTTACCGTATCAACCGGTTTATTGATGATGTTTAATAATCCGTATTTACCGATTGAATACGGTTTTGATAATTGTCAATTTGCCTGTGTATCAATACGAATTATCAACTTTTTAATTATAGGATTCTTGATTTTTAAAATTCTGAAAATCTTCTTTCAAACGATAGATCTTTACATTAAAGAACTGGTAAGTAAAAACATTGCTTTGGAACAATTAAAAGCCGCAGAGAAAAAAGAGGCCGAGCAAAAGCTCAAAAATCAAACATTAAAAAACAACATTGAGAAACACCAGCGCGAACTGGAATATAAACACAAAGAACTTGCAAGTTCTTTTTCTAAAATAATGCAATTTAATGCCTTATTAGACAAAATTAAAAAAGATATTTTGGACGGTAACTACAAAGATGCGATAGTAAATGTAACAGTGAAGCAATCGGAAAATTATAATCTTGATAGCTTCATACTTAAATTCAATGAAGTTTATCCGAATTTTCTGTTAAAGCTAACAGAAACCTTTCCTCAACTTACCAAAACCGAGGTAAGAGTTTGCATTTTAATTTCTTCCGGGTTAAAATCTCACGAAATTGCGGAATTGCTAAATGTATCCGAAGCTAGTATCGGAAAATACCGGAACAGAATTAGAAAAAAACTCAATTTAGAAAACAATTCAGATATTGTTCAGTATCTGTTTGGGAAATTTAATTACAATCAAATCAGTAATTTAGAGAATTTGTCAGAGTAATTGTCATAGTTGAAAATTTGCTTTCATTGCAGGAATCATTCTTTTTTGTAAGAAAAAGTCAAATGTCCTCATACAATTACTTTTTCAGCAATATTTACGATTCGGTATTTTTTCTTTTTTTACATTCGGTAAGAAAAAGAGTTGCTGCCGAAGTTGTTTTGTGCAACCCACAAAGCATCATTGATATGTGTTGCGGTACGGGAAATCAAATCAAGTATTTCAAAAATTTGCCCGATGCAAACATTGTCGGTATTGATATTTCCGACAATATGCTTACCGTAGCCCGTAAAAGCAAATGGAGAAATATATTTCAAAAACAAGATGCCTCAAATACAAGTTTCGCAAATGAAAGTTTTGATATCGCTATTCTTAATTTTATTTTCCACGAAACCAAACCCGAAATTGCTCAAAAAATTTCCGACGAAGCTAAACGAATTGTCAAACACTCAGGTAGAATAATAATTACCGACTATGTTTTTGACAAAAAAACAAGTTTTATCGGGAAGGCAGGGGTGTATTTTGTAGAATTTCTTATAGGCGGACAACACTATTCTAATTTCAAAACCAATCTTAAAAATAACCTTCTTAAAAAGTATTTTTCCAATTTTCAATTGATTTCCGAATATCAATATCTACTGGGAGCTGTTAGGATTTGCACATTTATTAACACTAAAAACAAATCATCATGAAAACGAAACTCATCATTCTAGTATTTTTAATGCTCTCGACAGCATTAACTTTTTCACAAACATTTGAAAAACAAGGAGCCGGTGTTACTGTTTTGGTGCACGGCTGGAATCCCGACGGCGACCAACCTGTATGGAT
>JAWOEM010000511.1:0-4565 GCA_046482785.1 Salinivirgaceae bacterium | reverse complement strand
TGGGCTAAAGCCCTAAGATGTTTTGGTTGCTTTATAACCCCCACTTGAAAGTGGGGGCAATTAACTCCACTATGTTCCGTTGAACGATGTTTCATATCATAACTCCGATCAAAACAGGGCTCAACATTTCATCTTTTCCTTTATCTATCGGAGCTTTCTAAAAAACAAAAGAAGAGAGGATGAAACTTACTTATAGGATATGAATTGCCGTTGGCTTTAGCCAACGGATTAAAGATATTAAACTATTCAAAAACAACAAACTGTTCAAAAAACAACAAACATCCCCATAAGTTATTTGCTGATATTGGGCTAAAGCCCTAAGATGTTTTGGTTGCTTTATAACCCCCACTTAAAAGTGGGGGCAATTCATATCATAACTTCGATCATTTTTGGTTTATTTTTGCTGCTTTTTCTTTCTTCGTCGAAGCTTTCTAAACAACAAAAAAAGAGCGGATGAAACTTACTTATAGGATATGAATTGCTGAGACGCAGGAAACGCGGTGAAGGAGTAAGCAGCATTAATTATGTGAGCTCGTTTAATGTAATTATCTGGATCTCCGCATTTAATTTTTTTAGTTCCAAATCGTTTGTTATGAAATAATTGGATTCGGAGCTTATGGCTGTAGCAATTTGTATCGCATCGGGTGTTTTTATTCCGTAGCGTGCTCTTAGTTCAGCAGTTTTTAAAGCAATGTTAATGTCGATGTCGATTATTTCTAAAGTTTTTGAATTGCAAAGTATAGATTGGTATTGATTTGCCAGGTTTATATTGTTTTGTCTTAATGGATGTATTAAAACTTCAATTAAAGAAATGATAGAGGTTTTAAACAAAAACAATCTGTTGTTATTGGCATTGAATAAATTATCAAGTTTTTCAATGTATTGTTGGTTTTCTTCGATGTAGTAAATGATAGGTGCAGTATCGAGGAATATGGTTTTATTTTTAAATTGCTGTATTAGTCCCATGACCCGCGTTCTGTTGTGAGGTATGTTTTCGTATCAACATTGCTCCAAATACTTTTACCTAATCCTTTAATATTTGTAATTGGTTCTGTATTGGTCGTTTTTTGTTCAGTTTTAATCATACTCACAACTTTAGCCAATATATTTACTTTATTTCGATAGTCGAGCATTTCTATCTGATTGACTATTTCCTGTATGTTAATTGTTTGTGCCATTTTTTTGTTTTATGCAAAGTTAATAAATGTTCGCAAAAAGTCAATGTGTTATTTTATTGGCAACCTTAATGGCGCAAGTTTACATAAGGTTGTTACTAAAGTTTGTAAAAAGCCCCCTCCAACTCCCCTCCCGATACTCGGGACTCCGCTTCGCTGCGCGGGGGGAGAATTGCGGCAGTGGTATTTATTAAAGTTTGTACACTTTATCAGAACTTTCCTTTATCATGTTGCGCATGTCCCTGTGAAATACTACCTGTGGTAATTTTACAGGGCAGGCTAAAATCATCTGTGCATGCTTTTGGATAAAATTCATATCAAAAGCGCTATGATTGGTTGTGAGGGCCACAACATCGGCAAAGCTCCCAGCATTAGTCATTGGTTAATAATTTTCCAATGGCCGCCTTTTGGGGAGCCAATGCGCTGGATTAATCCGCGGTTTTTCAGCTTGTTGATATTGTCAAGCACTTTTCGTTTTGAGATGCCAATATTTTCAGCTATTTGGGAAGTCGAAATCTTGTTGTTATCTTCTATAAGTGCTACGATTTTTTTCTGATTATCGGTGACCCTATCGGTGACCCTATTGGTGACCCTATCGGGACTATTATCTACGACCTTATCGGTAACATTTTTATTGTTGTTTGATTTTTTACCATTGCCGGGCCTTTCAATGGTGACCATTATTCCGCCCATTGTAGTTTCAAATGCAGGGACTTTTAATCCTTCATTTTTGAATCCGTTGGTAATTTTAGCAATCCCCCGTCCCCAGGCTTCAATAAAACCTGCTTTAAAAAAAATGTCGGCTATGTTTTTATTAAACGGGCGTGAAGGATGTTTGCCGAGCAGGGTTTCAATGGTAAAATCTTCGGGTAAACGGCCTTCGTTCCAAAGCATTAGTTTATCGTTGTAAACGCTTAACTGGATAGGCGCCCCGGTATAATCTTTATGAATGATTGCGTTGAAGATTACTTCGCGTAATGCCATTTCGGGCACTTCCAATTTTTCGATGCGTTGCAAACCTTCGTAACTTATTGGGGAAATAAGGTATTTAGTTTTAAGGATATCCATTACTTTGTCGGCCATCTGCAGGATATTGCCTTCAACAATGTCCTGATAACGCAAATCGTCGTCGCCGGTTATAAAACGGCCAATTTTAAATGATACAGACGGAAAAAACTTTGAAGGTTTTTTACCAAATAACAATAATGCTGCATTTTTGAGTTTATTGCCGTTGGTTAAAAGGTTGAGGTTTTCGAATGCTGTTTTTAAATCGCTTTTTTCGATGTCGGTAGTTAAGCGGTTGCTGTTTGCTGCTTTTTTGAAAAAATAGGAAAGCGCATCGGGGTCAATATCCGAGAAGGTGGCGTTTTCGCAGGGTAAATCGTCCCATGTTCTCCCTATGCGTTTCAAAATAAACTGTTGCAAAGCAGAGCCTTTGAGTTCTTGCTTTGTACTTCCCGAACGATAATGATATACCCCTTTGTATGAGATTGGCACTCCCGATGGTGTAATGTTTATTTCAATATAGTGTTTATTATCTGCACTTAATAAATTAACATCGGCAATAATTCCCAGGTAACTGACGATTTTATTAGGGATGTCTTCCATTAATTTATGTGCATTGTTTAATCCAACAGCTTTTCCTTTATCATCAAGCCCAATATAAATTTTACCCCCTGATGCGTTGGCAAAACCCGCGATCCATTTACGGCTAGAATGTTTATTTTATATAGGTAGCCGTGAACTTCGTTTAAGGTATTCGTCGCGCCAATTTTGTTTGTATTCTATGTTTTGGTTTTCGCTCATCAGATAATTACGCTACTTAAAATATTTGCCAATCGATCATATTTATAAGTTTGAAGATTGGCTTTAATAAATCCAAACGGGCTACGTGTGTTGTTGTAAAAACCCCCAGCCCCCTAGCGCCTGCGCCATCGCTAAAGCTATAGGCGGCACGCGGTCCGCAGACAGCCGTCGGCCAAAGCCTATGGCGTCGGACGAGTAGCTACTGCGCTCGCGGAAAGGGGGGGGTAAGGCCGGTGGTTGTTATCAGATTTTGTACACTTTATCAGGGCTTTCTTTTATAGTTCATTCCAGGCATTCTCCTCCGGTTCGTTCAACATATTTACGAACCCGCTTTGTTCTTGTGCTTTCATGAGGTATAATGATTCATTTACGGCAGTTAAATTTTCATTATCCTGATACGGCAGTATAATGATTTCAGCCTTTTCTCCAAAGCTATCAGGAATATTGTAAGCTCTGAAGTTTTTGCGGGGTACTATTCTTTTAATTACTTCCATATTTATTGAATTACGAATTAAACGAATCCCGATAGAAGCAATCGTGACGAATTACACGAATTTGTTTGTCATCTGTAAACTGGAAAAATTCTTCCCAATTGATATTCTTGTCGTTTTCTTCATTAAAAAATGAGTAGAGCCCGATAAGCTCAAATTCAACTTCGCTATTGTTAGCATTGTGTTGTTGGTTGTTCATTTTATGATTGTAATAAGTGTATTAGTTCCTGAGTGCATTGGTGCTTATTGCTACTGCCTACTGCTACTGTCATTGCTGCTACTGCTACTGTTGCTGTTTTTTTATAGTGCCTTAAGAGACGATTAGCTAACGCTGATTATCAATTAGCTAATGCTGAACTTCGTTTCATGAATCGTCTGTACTTGGGCATGGTTGAGTTGCACAACTTTTCTTTTCTATATCAGAGTATTCTCAAAAACAAAGAGAATTGGAGTTGTTTGTAGGATATTAATTACTTTTTTTCCGTCACCTAAAGCAGACGGCAATTAACTCCACTATGTTCCGTTGAACGATGTTTCATATGAAGACTTCGATCAAGGCAGGATTCAACATCTCATCTTTTCCTCTTTTTATCGAAGCTTTCTCAAAAACAAAAGAAGAGAGGATGTGGGTTGTCCGTAGGATATGAATTGCCGCTGGCTTTAGCCAACGGATCGGATTTACTACTTACACCCTTGCTATTTGCTAATATTGGGCTAAAGCCCTAAGGGGCTTAGATTGTTTCATGTATCCCCCACTTAATCCACGATGGTCATCGGGAGGGGGCAATTAACTCCACTATGTTCCGTTGAACGATGTTTCATATGAAGACTCCGATCATCTTAAGCTCGACTTTGCTGTTTTTTCTTTCTTCATCGGAGCTTTTTCAAAAAACAACAAACTCTTCAAAAAACAACAAACATCTCCATAAGTTATTTGCTGATATTGGGCTAAAGCCCTAAGATGTTTTGGTTGCTTTATAACCCCCACTTGAAAGTGGGGGCAATTAACTCCACTATGTTCCGTTGAACGATGTTTCATATCATAACTCCGATCAAAACAGGGCTCAACATTTCATCTTTTCCTTTATCTATC
>JAWOEM010000197.1:0-3729 GCA_046482785.1 Salinivirgaceae bacterium | reverse complement strand
TTTTGATTTTAGTTGCCAACACCTGTCCCGATGGCCAATCGGGATGTAACTTACCATGACAGTTCAATGTAAGCCGTATACTCCTTGTTTTATCGTTATAATCATACGCGTGTGTGTTCCACCAGCCGGCAGATTATGGCTCGGTTAAACATGTTAATCCGCTTTATTCATGAAAGAGTGAAGCGAATTTCATGAATATGGGGCATGATAAGGGGTAGCAAAGTGGGTAACCCCGGCTTAGAAATACCCAACCGAAGAGCACAGCGATGAGCTCACCGAAGGTAAATTTGGGCTATCTTGTTTTGCCAAATTTGTTGGTATTTCTTAGTCGTAGAAAATTCGTGAACCGAGGACGAAGGACGAGCTCAGCGAAGCTAATTTTTCGGGTTAAAAATGCGAACCTCTACTATTTTCAACCGCAATAATAACTTCGCACTTCTGATGTTTAATTCGCTCTAAAATTCTCACCAGATAATCGGCTCCCAATTGGTTGCGAATCCAGATAACCTCTTTTAAAAATGCGGCAAGCTCTTTATCGTTGGATTTTAGAGTAAGTTTTTTACGGCCTAAACGACCCAGAGTGCGACTTGAAAGAGTATGATATTGACGAATATCTTTTAAAAGAACTTTAAAAAACTCAATTATTGTTTCTTGTTTGGGACCATTCTGCTCAAGAGCAACTTTAATATTTGAAACTGCTTTTTCTCCAGAGAAACTTCGCTGTTAGTTTATTTATAGGAGAGTTTATATTGTTTTATGGCTTCATACTGCTACCAATAACAAACTGACCGGGCACGTCCTGAATTTGGGCCTGTTCCTCGTTCAAACGGAACAAATATACTTTTGCATGATTGGGGTTTTCTGTTTTACGGATCATTAACAGATCTTCTTCCAGCATACGTAAAAAGAACTCGACCTGGTTGTAAAAAGCCTCGGTATCCATCTCGGCATTGTTGATGGCATTGCCCAGCGAAGATATAAACCGATTGAAATGGTCTTCCTGCGACATTGTAGCATCTTGTTGACTGTGCTCAACAATTTTACCCAGAAATTGATCGACTTGCAAACCCACCAATAACTTTAAACGTATGCTTTCATTCTTTTTTAGGTTCTCAAACAACTCCTGCCAACCGGAGAAGTAGAAAAAACCGACCAAAAATTTTAACTCATCGCTTATGCTGATTAGTGTGTTTAATTGTCACTTTAATGTTTTTTGTGCTTTATTGTTGGTTATGAAGTTGTTGGCCATTTTGCATCTATTTTATCGTAACTAGTTTCGTCTAATCAATTTTATTTCCGCCTAAAAGCAGAACCCCCAGGATTCTGAAATTAAGGTGGTTGTGAAATTCCCGTCTAAATTCTCGTCTAAGCTTTTCGCTTTTCTATCTTTATAGAGATAGATAATAGATTTACTCAGACAGAGCATTATGTTGAATATCAGCGCATTGAATTTTAATTATATCTTAATACAACTTATTTTCTATCTTATTTATTGATTTTCGTCTTTTAATGTCCATTGCGGATTTTTGGTTGACTTACCCTGATTAAATATCTTTTGATCTTTTTTTGATAGTTCATATAACAAGTTTCTTATTTTATTCTTTTTTTGATCTTCAGATAAAGCATTAGATATTTTATCCATCAATAATGAATTAATATCTTCACGAGAAGCTGTTTTAGACTTTTTTAGAAACTCAACAATTAAATCTTTATAATAATTTTTATCAAATGCTTTATTTTTAATATAGTTTGCTCTCTCATTAGTAATTTCTGCAATTGATGCTGCAACATAATAGTTAGGTTTCCGGCCTTCTTTCAATTTCTCCTTTCTAAGCATCTTTGCAGCCTCGTCTGCTATTTCCTGATTTTTTTGAACTTTGTCCAATAAAACAACTTGACTGAGTGGTAAATCTTTCTTTTTAATGAGCAATTTGCTATAGTTTTCATTAATAGCATGACCATAGATTTGAAGAATCACTTTTTGTTCATTAGACGGCAAATAATCGGGCATTGGAAAGTAACGTTTACGTTGTGAAACATACATGGTGTGGATCCCGTAACCTAGACGATCAATCATCCCCAAATTATACATTGCTTGAGTAAGCCATGGGTTTCTATAGCGCTCAGGTGTTTTTTCTCCATCTGTATAATCATCTGGAATTCCTTCATAAAAATCACATCGTCCAGCCCTTTGCGGTCGGTCAATGGTCTGGACGCCTGCTCTGCAATGATGGCAGGCAATGTGTATTACGATGTAACAAAGCGCATAAAATTAATGATAATCCAACACTAAACAATAGGTAGACGTGAAACATGTACTTGAGTTTGGAGTATAGCAGATGATTTTTACTATTTTTGGCTAAAATTTACATTCTATGGCAGCTAAATATGGCAATACCTGGTGGGGCGAACAATGGCTTCGATCGCTTTCAAATATCGATTTCTCTAATCGCTTGCCTCGCGGACGACGGTATGCAAATAATGGTTCGGTGGTGAGCATCGACTTTAACGGCAACAAAATAAAAGCTGACGTACAAGGTACACGGCCGAAACCATATAAAATCAAAATTCAAGTTCCCGAATTTACACAAGAACAAAAAAGGGAGTTAATGAGTGCCATTGTCGACAATCCGCTCATTCTCTCCAAATTGCTTAACCGCGAGCTCCCAATGCCACTCCACGAAATAGCCCTAGAGAAAAAAATTCGAATATTCCCCCAGTCGTGGACCGATTTGGACATGAAGTGTTCGTGCCCCGACTGGGCGGTGCCATGCAAGCACTTAGCAGCTGTTATTTACACCATTGGGAATGAAATAGACCGTAACCCGTTCATTATTTTTCAACTCCACGGACTCGATATTCTTAGCGAACTGGCAAAACGGGGGTTTCAATCAGGAGAAACCGGAATTCATATAAAAAGACTGACCGAAAACGAAGTGGAGCGTAACGAAGAGGATTGGGATCCTTTATCGGAAGACTTCTCAGGTATCGATTTTTCAAAAATACCTGATTTGCACGATAACCTAATGGCCATGCTCAATGACCAATGTTTGTTTTATAACGGAGATTTAAAAAAACGATTGAATACGGCCAACAAAAAAGTAAAAAAAACTGTTGAAAGCTTTATTGAAAAGCACATACCAACAGAAGAAACAGAAGAAAACTATGGTTGGATACAGGAGTTTAGTGTTTGTATTACAGGCAGACTAAAGCATAATTTTACGTCTTTGTACTCACGCAATAGTTCGATAGTATTTGAACAGGGGGAGTTTCCTGAACTACTCAGCTATCTTGAAAAAATTCCACATAAAAAAATTGCAAATCTTCCACATAATCTACGGCAATTACATACGATCTATACATTTGCAAAAAAACTACTCCTTCAAGGTGCATACGTACCCGAATTAATAAAAAACAGACGGGGCGAATATATTCTTCGCTGGGTACCTGCTCTAATGAACGAATATGTGAAATACATTTTCGATAAGCTCACTCAAACAATGCCCGGTAATGCTGTACACATATTCGAATACGAGGAGGAATCGTTCTATAACCGCAATGAACAATTGACTCTGTTCATATCGCAATGTATGAGTTTTTTCATGCACAAAGCCGCACGGGATTTTATTAAATCCAACGATACAATAGAGCGATTCTTTTTCCTTCAAATTCCCCGCGAATTTGAAGCTTTCGGCGAAGAAGAGATTCCGCAAACCATTCAACGCTGGA
>JAWOEM010000062.1:0-3066 GCA_046482785.1 Salinivirgaceae bacterium | reverse complement strand
TACGCAAGTATGACCCTCGGCCAGTTTTTTGGAAACAACATACGCAGCATTTTGAAGGTGCTTTTCACTGAAAAAAGAAGCAAACTCTTTGTGGACATCAATGTTTTGGGGCATATTACATAATTTTAGATTGATGTTAAATATTTAAAAGTAACTTTTTTAATGTATAATAAAGAAGAATATGCTTTGTTTTTCAAATAAAACCCATGAACACGTCAATCGGTGTCGTTGAAAAATATTTCTGCCAGTATTGATTAACTTTTTTTGGGTACAAAAACCCGAACATCCACAGTGGAATTTTATTACCAAAACCATATTCGATATCATCGGCGGCGATGACTGCATTTATAAAGTTTACGCATATCCGTTTTTGTACCTAAAACAGAACCAATGCAGTGAAAATCAATTGTTCTGCCCCAAACCCTAAAGGGAGCAATTGATTTTCTTCACATCCGCCAGCTGGCGGACAATGGGGCAAATGAAGAAAATCAAAATCAAATTAGGTGCAAAAACGGATAACCATTTTATATTTTTTTTCGTAAGAATAGTGTTGAAAAATACAGTTTAATACTATTTTCACAATTTTAAATGATTCATTCGAATTAATAATTAACCTACACATACAGCAATGAGACGAATTTTTGTAACACTTTTAATGACTGCCATGGTAACCCTGCTTAGCGCACAACCATGGAGAACCTACCTGCCAGCCGAAAAAGCGGGTGAAGAACTCACAATCAACGATTTCCGCAAAGCCTTCGATCAATGGGTTACCGATGAAGGAATTGTAGGTGGAAAAAAACTTATTGACGGAGAATGGGTAAAAGTTCCCGGATACAAGCAATTTAAACGCTGGGAATACAACTGGGAAAGCAAAATAAACAACGAAACGGGCGCATTTCCAAAAACATCAGCTTACGCTGAATTTAATAAATACATGGAGCGCCGGGCACCAAAAACAGACATGGGCAACTGGGTGCATAAAGGACCAAACAACACAACGGGCGGCTATGCCGGGCTCGGAAGGGTAAATTGCATCACGTTTCACCCATCAGACAACAATACGTTTTGGATTGGAACGCCTGCCGGTGGAATGTGGGAAACAACCGATGGAGGCACTACATGGAATGTGTTAACCGATAACAATGGCGTGTTAGGCGTAAGCGACATTGTATTGGCCAATGATTTTGAGACATCGAACACAATGTATATTGCCACTGGAGACCGTGCCGGCGGTAGTTTATGGTCCTTGGGTGGCGACAATGCCAACGATAATAATTCGATTGGTGTACTGAAAAGTACAGACGGAGGTCAAACATGGACAGAAACCGGGCTAACATATTTGCCACGCAACAAATACACCATGGGGCGCCTACTAATGGATCCAAATAACGGCGATGTGATGATTGCCGGCACAAGCTACGGAATATACCGAACCGAAGATGGTGGCGAGAACTGGTCGCGTTCCATGGGTTCAGTCTATGCTATCGACATGGAATTTCACCCGACGAACTCCAATATTGTATATGCCTCAACAAGCGAAGGTAGTCAGACACGCATATTAAAATCGACCGATAACGGGCAAAACTTCGAAACCATGATAAGCCTGCCCGCCTCTGTACGCTCTGAACTTGCCGTAACACCAGATGAACCTGACTTGGTATACGCCGTTGTAGCCAACTCTGCCGGCGGACTAAACGGTATTTATAAATCGACCGATGCCGGAGAAAACTTCGATGAGATTTTCGATGGCGACAGCTACAATGGTAATATGCTTGGCTATTATAGCAACGGATCGGGCGAAAATGAAGGGCAGGGAAGCTATGATTTAGCTATAGCCGTATCGCCCACAAATAAAAATGAAGTATTTATTGGCGGCATCAACACGTGGAAATCAACCGATGGTGGAAACACATGGGAAATAAACAACATGTGGACCAGTAGCACATACTACAACACAAGCGGTGCTCCTGAAGTACACGCCGATAAGCACGTTTTGCGATATAGAGAATCAGACGGAACGCTATTTGAGGGAAATGACGGTGGTATTTACAAAACCACTAATGGCGGAAATTCATGGACAGATCTAAGTAACGGTCTTGGCATAACACAGATCTACCGCATTGGCGTATCGAAAACAAATCCCGATCTAATTATTACAGGAAACCAAGACAATGGCTCGAAACTCGTAAACGGAACCTATTGGAACGATGTAACCGGTGGCGATGGAATGGAGTGTATAATCGATTATACAAACGCGGCAACACAATATGCGACTTATGTAAATGGAACGCTTTACAGAACACTCAACAGCTGGGGCTCACGAACTACAATTTCGAGCAATGTACCCGGAGGAGCAAACGGAGCATGGGTTACACCATACATCATCGATCCGGTAAATAACCAAACGCTTTATTTAGGTTACGACAAAATTTGGAAAACCACCAATCGCGGAACAAGCTGGACTCAACTGGGCTCCATAACCAGCCCAACCGACAAATTTAGATCGATGGCTATTTCTGAATCAGACAATAGCATCATTCTGGCAGCCGATCTGAAAAACATATACAAAACTACAGATGGAGGTAGCTCATGGTCAGAGGTAACATCAAACATCAGCACAAGCATGAATATTACCAACCTGGCCATACATGCTACAAACCCCGACATTCTGTGGGCAACCATGGGGGGCTACAACATTAATCGGGTTTACGAAAGTACCAATGGCGGCGAAACCTGGAGAATGATCGCAGATGGTCTCCCACTAATTCCGGTGTACACAATTGCACACAACAAATCGAACACGGAATACCTTGAACTTTACATTGGGACAGAATTTGGTATTTATTTAAAACGCGGCGAGGCTCCTTGGGTACCATACATGCAAGGCTTACCGAATGTAGTAGTAACAGAGCTTGAAATATATTATGGCGAAAATGCCGAAGAACATAAACTGGTTGCAGCCACCTACGGACGCGGACTTTGGGAAAGCGAACTGCATGTACCAACCCCCGACCCGCAATTTACGGCAAGCCCCACTTCAGGCGATGCTCCGTTGGAAGTGGT
>JAWOEM010000015.1:0-2704 GCA_046482785.1 Salinivirgaceae bacterium | reverse complement strand
GGTTTTTGAACTTTACGACACCTTCGGCTTTCCGGTAGACCTAACAGCCTTAATCGCAAAAGAAAATGGTTTTACCATAGACCAGCCGGGGTTCGATGCCGAAATGAAAAAGCAAAAAGACCGCTCACGGTCGGCCTCGAAAGTAGAAACCAAGGACTGGGTAGAATTAGCGCCCGAAACCGATGTAACCTTTACAGGATACGAAACCACAACGCAAAAAACAAAGTTGCTGCGTTACCGCAATGTAAAAACCAAGGGCAAAGAGATGTTCCAATTAGTATTTGCAAAAACGCCATTTTACGCCGAAGCTGGTGGACAGGTGGGCGATACAGGATACATTGAAGTTGATGGTGAAAAAATTCCGGTTATCGATACACAAAAAGAAAACAACCTGATAATACACTTCACCACAAAAATGCCGGCAAATATAACCGATGAGATGCTGCTTGTGGTGAGCGAATCGAAACGCAGGCAAACAGAGGCCAACCACTCTGCTACGCACTTATTGCACTACGCATTACGAAAAGTATTGGGCAGTCATGTAGAGCAAAAAGGTTCTTTGGTTACACCCGATCGGTTCCGTTTCGACTTTTCGCACTTCGAGAAACTTACACAGGAACAAATTGAGCAGGTTGAAGATATTGCTAACCAACTGGTACGGGAAAATACGCCTATAGATGAACACCGGGATTTACCAATTGATGATGCCCGCGAAATGGGTGCCATGGCCTTATTTGGAGAAAAATACGGCGATAAGGTGCGTGTTATTCAGTTTGGCGATTCTATTGAGCTTTGTGGGGGTACACACGTTTCGGCCACCGGCAAAATCGGGCTGATTGTAGTAACCGTAGAAACTTCAATTGCGGCCGGAATACGTCGAATAGAAGCAATATCGGGCAAAAAAGCATACGAGTACTTACGGAAGCAACGCAACGAGCTAACAGCTATTAGCGAACTGTTTAACAACCAGAAAAACATACTCGCAGCCGTTGAAAAGTTGCAGGATGATAATACAAAAATGCAAAAAGAACTGGAAGGTTACGCCAAGCAAAAAGCGCTGTCGCTTAAAGACGACCTGCTAAAAACTCAAACTTCAGTAAATGGAATGAACGTAATTACCGGCGAAGTAAATTTAGACGATGCCGGATTACTGAAAGACCTCTGCTTCCAGCTCAAAAACGAGGTAGACAACCTGTTTTTAGTGTTGGGTGCAAAAGTGGGTGAAAAGGCCAATTTAAGCATTATGATTTCGGATAACCTTGTGAAAGAAAAAGGCTTGCATGCCGGAAACATTGTGCGCGAAGCTGCCAAAGAAATGAAAGGCGGCGGCGGCGGACAACCTTTCTTTGCATCGGCCGGAGGAAAAGATCCAAAAGGCATAAAAAATGCAATTGAGAAAGCGCTTACATTTATTCAATAAATAACTTATGTTTCGCAGTTATATAAACAATTAAAAAACAGCTCTTTGGTTAATGTGATAATTCCGCACCTAACGGCGCTCGGCATTGCTCAAGCATACAATTCTACCATAATTTCGCACCTGACGGTGCTTGCCGAAGCATATCGAGCCTCGTTAGAGGCAATATTATGGTAGAAAGAATGTTCGAAACCGAATTTCGCCGCGATGTATCGTTAAATAGTATAACCAAAAGAATTATCGGCGAACGGGTACAGGAGTGAAATAAAATCGTGCTACATATAACATTACTAACCAGAGTGTTGTCGAGGGCGAAACTTTAGTAAATAAAATATACTTGCAAAACATAAAGGCTGTCCAAAGATACATTTGTCAGCCTTTTTTATTTCCTTTAAATACGAATAAGAAGTGTCGATTTTTTTATACCTAAGTTGAGCGGTTTGAACTTAGTGAAAAAGCGATTTTTCGCCAGCTGGCGGGTTAACCCCGACTTAGAAATTGTTGATTTTCAGCGAATAGGTGAGGTGAAAACTATACAATTTCTTTGTCATGAGCGGGATCCTTTAGCTCATGGCCGAAGGGAATAATCGCTCAATTTGGGTTATAAGACCAATAATGAGTCCAGTCTAAAAAGGATCGAAGACGTCATTCCGAACGAAGTGAAGGAATCTTTTGATTTGATAATCATTATATTAAATTCGTAGAATTCCCTGCGGTCGTTTTCTTCGGCGTACCTCATCGGAATGACAAAGGAACTGACTTTTTAAACGAGCCCAATAATATTAAAAACGCGAACCCATGACACTGAAACCGAAGCTTCTCATATTTTCTGAATGGCTGAGCAAGAAAAGCAGTAAATTCAGTATCGCTCTGCTTTTAATCCTTTACATTATTTTTAGTGTGGTCATTTTCCCTTTTTTCAAGAACCTTTATGGCCTGCAAGATCAAGCACTTTTAGATGTATTGTTTGGTTTTACGCCGGAACGAGCATATGAAATCATAACCGACTATGGCAACCTTGGAAGAAGAGGTATTTTTATAATTACAGGAATTGTCGACTTTTTATATCCGCTGATATATGGGCCTCTTTTAGCTCTACTTTTAAGTCGGCTTATCATTAATTTGGACTGTACCATATCTGGCAGACTAATAATTTTGGTTCCGTTTGTTGCGGTGTTATTCGACTACATCGAAAATGCAGGAATTATTTTTATGATAGCGGATTATCCGAATATGAATATCGCTATTGCCTGGTTAACCTCCATTGCCGGCATATTAAAATGGTTG
>JAWOEM010000010.1:0-5148 GCA_046482785.1 Salinivirgaceae bacterium | reverse complement strand
CCATAGTCGGCTAAAAGAATTGGGCATGCAGTCGTTAAACAAATCCTCATCGCACTACGGCCTCTCTCTTATTCTGGGCGGAGCCGATGCTACACTTTTCGAATTAACGGGCATGTACGCAGCCATGGGGCGCACGTTACTCAACTACACCCGGCTTTCGGGCGCATACCTAAAAGACAACTACCACTCGCTGCATTTGGGAAACTACACCCCGAACTACGAAACATACAACCAGCCACCCTTAACCGCAGGAGCTATTTGGCATACGCTTAACGCGATGCAGAACTTAAAACGCCCCACCGAAGAAGGCCGCTGGCAGCAATTTTCATCGTCGCGGCGCATAGCGTGGAAAACGGGCACAAGCTATGGCTTCCGCGATGCGTGGGCTATTGGGCTCGATCCGGAATACACCGTGGGCGTATGGGTAGGCAATGCCAATGGCGAACCCCGAAACGGATTGGTGGGCGTGCACAAAGCCGGGCCGGTATTATTCGATGCATTCCGGCTTCTACCAGCCTCCGACAGTTGGTTTCCCACGCCATGGGACGACCTGAAAGAAACCGAAATTTGCGTACACAGCGGCAAAATAGCAAGTGAAAATTGCCCCCAAACAGAAAAACAATTTGTGCCCGCTATTACGGCACGTAGCGGCCCTTGCCCCTATTGCCGTCCGGTTCTGGTTAGCCGGGACTTTTCGACACGCTTTTACAAGCAATGCGCCCCGAAAAACTTCATCGATACGGCATGGTTTGTATTGCCTGCCGGACAAGAATGGTACTACCGAAAAACCAACAGCCAGTACCAAACATTTCCACCGCTCAGCAGAAAATGCAGCAGCAATCAGTCAGACGAAAACCCGATAGGCATAATCTACCCACACTCCGGATCGCAATTGGTAATTCCGGTAAATATCCATGGAAATAAAAACGAAATTGTATTTCAAGCCGTACACAAATGGCCGGGAACACCCCTGTTTTGGTACCTCAACAACCAATTTATTGCACAAACAACCAATTATCATCAAATAGGCATTAAGCCCGAAACAGGGCTTCACACCTTGCTTTTAGAAGACCCGGAAGGCAATCGCCGAACCATGATATTCCAAATTGTACCAAAAAAAATGCATTAGCATGCAGCATTTAAAAAAACTCTCCGTCATACCAACAGAAAAGCACCAATGATGTTAAAAAAGAGCGCTACAAACCAACAGGAAAAACTAATTGAACAGTGCAAAAAGGGAAGCCGGAAAGCCCAGTTTGAACTGTACAAGCAACATTGCAAGGCTTTGTACAATGCCAGTTTGCGTATTGTGCAAGACACACAAGAGGCAGAAGACATTATGCAAGAAGCATTTTTAACAGCATTTGAAAAGCTTGAAACATACAAAGGAGAAGTGCCCATTGGAGCCTGGCTGCGCAGAATAGCCGTAAACAGATCGTTGGATGCACTCCGAAAAAGAAAACTGGACTTTGAAGTACAAGACGAAATAAAAGATGAACCCGTAGAACAGGAAACGGAACCGGATACAAACATCGATATTCAAACAATAAAAAAATGCATCGGACAACTACCAGACAACTACAGAACAGTACTAACACTATATCTTATAGAGGGATACGACCATGAAGAAATAAGCACAATACTGAAAATATCGAACTCAACATCGCGATCGCAGTACGCCCGGGCACGTAAAAAGCTGCAAACATTTATAAGAGAAGAACTTGCCCAACCAGCAATTTAAAACGGAAAAACCAATGTACAGAGCACAATTAAAATAATTCTGAAACACACCAAGAGCATTTATTTATACATCGTTCCATTACGCATAACCATTAAAAGTAAACCAATGAAAAATATTGAAGATTATATAAGAAAAAACAAACAGGCACTCGACGATGCAGAGCCACCCGCCGGCCACGAAATGCGCTTTTTAAACCGGCTGCCCGAGAAAAAAAATAATGCAATAAAATACGTAAAGTTAACAGCCGTAGCAGCAACACTACTAATTATGACCACACTCTCGGGGCTATACATTTACGATAATTGGGTGGTATCGCATAAAGCGCTGCCCACACTGGCCGATGCCGGATCGGAATACGCAGAAGCCGAAGCGTACTTTATTTCAACCATCAGTCAGCAAACTGAAACCATTAACCAAATGAATGTGAATGACCCGCAAATGGAGCAAAAGCAATTTGAACAAGACATGCAGGAAATGGACAGTCTTTTTCGCCAACTGCAAAAAGACCTCAAAGCAGCACCCGACGATCCTCGGGTAATAAACGCCATGATTAAGCATTACCAAGTAAAAATGAAAGTGTTAAACCAAATTATTCAGCAATTAGAAAATGCCAATAGAATTAAAAACCATAAAACCCAAACCCATGAAAAAGTATCTTTATAAACTAATCGTTTTAGTCGCACTACTGGTGCCGGCTCAGGAAGTAGTAAGTGCAGGAGCTCTAACCAAAGATATGCACAAAGTATTTACGGTAGAGAAAGGACATAACCTGAATGTACTCGCCAAATACAGCAATGTAACCATTGTAAAAAACAGCAAAAACGAAATTGAGATCGACGTAACCATTGAAGTGAAAGACAATAAAAATGGAGAAAAACTTCTGGAAAAAATCGATATAATTTTCGACCAATCAGGAAAAGATGTTTCGGTTGAAACAAAATTCCCGAAAGTTTGGAAAGGCTCCAATCTAGATATTCAGTTTACGATTAAAATGCCGGAATACATCAACCTAAACATGGATTTAATGTACGGGAACGCTTACATTAGCCAGCTGGCAGGAGCAAAAAACACCATTAAACTGCAATACGGAAACATTAAAGCAGACGTTATCGCATCTGAAAACAATCACATAAAGTTAGCATATGTTGGAAATGCCGATTTTGGATACATCAACAAGGCAAATTGCGACATCAGCTACAGCGAAATAAAAATTAAAGAAGCTGACCTGCTTGAAGGAGAAAGTGCATATTCCGAATTTGTAATACAAAAACTAAACGTACTAAACATGAGCATGACAAAGTACGACGAATGGAATATACGACAGATTGCAAGTCTTAATGCCACTGCTCGCTACACCGAATTTGAGATTGAAACACTCAGCCAAAAAATAACTCTCGATGCCAATTTTGGTGAATTAGAAGTGGGAAAAACCAGCAAAAACTTTGAGCTAATCCAACTCAATACGAGCTATACCGATTGCGAACTCAATATTGAATCGGGAGCAAGCTACACACTCGATGCAAAAGGAGCATATTCAGACATTTCGTATAGCGGCGACTTAAATGGAACATACCGCGACAAAAGCTTATCTGTACTAATTTCCGGAACAATAGGAAAAAGCCCCACAGGTAAAGTCACTATCGATGCCAGTTACGGCGACATTGAATTATAATCAAACGTAAAATCATTGCACTAAAATTAACCCCGGGGGGTTGTCCAAAAAGACAGCCCCTTTTTGCGTGCATAAACAAAACAGGAAACGAACAATTTATTCTGAAAAAATAGAAGCCGATTTGGAGCAACAAGAAATAATTCTGATCGCTTTACAGGCAAAAATTATTCTTGTGGATAATCCGGATTAATGATTGTACTTTTGCACTGAAAAACATCACGACAAAAAATCACACTATGAATATCATGCTCCTAATTCTTGCCATCATCATCATCGCTTTGCTCATAGCCATACTACTGACAATCAAAAAGAATAACCAATCGCAAACGCAACTACTAAGCCAGGAAATTAACCACCACCTGAAACAAAACAAAGAAGAAATGTGGTCGGGCTTCCGGCAAAATCGCCAAGAACTTAATCAATCTATTGCCACCATGCAGCAGTTAATTTGGGACACCCTGCAAAAAACAAACGAGACCCAACGCACCATACTCGAACAACTAACCCACACACTGAATGACAGACTAACACAACTAACCGAAAAAAATAACGCAAATGCGTTGCAAGCACGTGAGCATCTTGCATCACATATTAATCTATTTCAGGAAAGTTTCGATAAAAACGTGGCTTCGTTCAATATGCTGCAAAGAGAAAAATTTACCGAGTTAGAGAAAAAACAAGACCAACTGGTTGCCAATACAGAAAAACGACTAGAACAACTGCGCGAAACAGTAGAAGAAAAACTGCAAAAAACACTCAACGAGCGCATTGGCCAATCGTTTGAAACAGTTGGAAAACAATTACTTGCCGTACAGCAAGGATTGGGCGAAATGAAGAACCTTGCACAAGATGTGGGCGGACTAAAAAAAGTACTTAGCAATGTAAAAAACCGCGGAGGCTTGGGCGAAATGCAGTTATCGCTTCTGCTTGAGCAGATATTAGCTCCACAACAGTATGAAACCAACGTAAAAACGAAATCGAATAGCAACGACCATGTGGAATTTGCGATTAAACTGCCCGGCAAAGATGACATTCAGTCGCACATTTCCTGGCGGGGTCCGTCAAACTCGCAGAAGTAGACGCTTTGCCAGGTTCCGAGGACGAGACGACCGTTTCCCACGGGGAGGGTCAGGCTCGGCCCCATCAGGGAGGATTTCAGATGGGCTGCGCTGTTTCCCTCCGCGTGCTGAAACCGCGGATTGCTCCAAGGGACTAGGCGGTCCAGCTCTGCGGTCAAATCATTCAGCACATCGGGATCGGCATTTTCGTTGATGGTCAGCCCGGCGGTGGTATGCAGGCAAAACAATGTGCAGATTCCATTGAACGCATCGGGGATGACTTCGGCAACCCGGCTGGTGATATTGAGGAACTGCGTATGGCTTCGGGTGGGGACGGAAATCGTCGTCATGGTTCGGCCTCACAGGGCTTCGAGGTTGTAGGCGTGTAGCTTTCGATGCAGGGTTCGTCGGCTGATGCCGAGTTTTTTTGCAGCCTGGGTGCGGTTGCCGTCGCATTCCTTGAGGGCGCGCACAATCAGATCGCGTTCATTGGTGTTGATGTTGAAGGAGGCGTTTTCGTTTGCATCGGCGTCGGCGCCGGACTCGGACGGCGGGGCGGGATTTTGCGTCACCGAATCTGCGACGGCGGCGCGGATTTCTTTGGGGATATCGCCAACGCTCAAGGTTCGTCCCCGGCTCATCACGACCATGCGCTCGACGCAGTTGCGCAGTTCGCG
>JAWOEM010000496.1:0-9055 GCA_046482785.1 Salinivirgaceae bacterium | reverse complement strand
GGTGTTTGAACGATAGCAGTTTTAGACTGAATGCTGATAATTGAATTTTCTAATCTGCAGGTTTTGTGAAAGTTAAAAACGGTGAAAAAAACAATGGCCAGAAAAAAGAGCAAATCCAAATGTTGCAGCAGCACCATAAAAGCACTCGTGTGATTGTGCTGCTTAACGAACTCATTGTCTGCGGTCTTATTGTAAGGATGCGAATGAGTAACCAATCGTCCATCGTTTGTATGGTGCACGTGCGTGTTCATCGCTTTATTGGCGATAAGCAAGCTCATAACAAAAACAAGTACTATGGACAAAACACGTTTACACATATAGCAAAAATCCTTTTCAGCGCCAAAATTAATATAATTCGCATAAATGCTATTAATCGACATTCTTTGTTCGCTTACGTACACTAAATAATTTTTTGGCATCATTTATAGTTACTAATCGATTACAAAGATACCGTGCGAGATGAAAGGCTCAAATACCCTAAAAAGGGGATTCTGGGTTAGCCCAATCCCATGTTTATGGGATATCTCTGAGCACCTCTGAAGCATCGATGAGTTTGGCCGTTACGGCATAAATGGCCATTGCCGAGGTGGTTTTTATACCAAGCTTAGCGCTGATGTTTTTCCGGTGCGAAACTACCGTATGCGTGCTGATATGCAGGTTTTCGGCCACCTCTTTTACGGCGCAACCACGGGCAAATTGCTTCAATACCTCTATTTCGCGTTCGGTGAGCAGCTGTTTTGCGGGTGTTAAATCTTCGTTTGTCTCTAAATTTTGCCCTATCACCGTTCGAATATGCGATTCGTTATCAGTAAGATAGATTGCATTCGTAAATTCGCCGGCCATTAACCGATCGTGCACTGTTGAAAAAATGCCAATTATGGATTTATTCGGAAAACGTTCTTGTAATTGCACCAAAGTGCGTGTTGAGCTCCTTAGGCATTGGGGGCTTGCCAGTACGATGCTATATGCGTGCATCTTAATTTGGTCTATTCCGGCGGCAGTATCAATGGTTTCCACACCTGGCATTACCGATAGTATGGCCTTTAAACCCCGCGCTACGATGTCGGCATCTTCTATTATTAATATGGAATAGTGTTTTCTCACTTTTGCGATAGTTTTTCTTCCAGATGCTTAACCAATGGAATCAGAATGTCGTTTTCAATGCGAGCATGCGTCTTCAGGTCGCGGTCGAGCCGATGCAAATAAAGGATAACATTGCGACGCAGCTGATGACAATTACTGTTTGGCAAATACTTTATGAGGAGCTGTTTTAAATCGTCGAGTTTTTCCTCAATATTGTCGTGATGCTGACGGTATGTTTCTACCGAATATTCTGAATTTACCCCTGTTGATGGCTCTTCGGTTTGTTTGTATAACGCCAAAATATACGGAAATGCCGTATTGTTTTCATAATCGAAATGGTTGTCGGCTTCGCTGCGATAGTCCATAAAGAACTTCTTCACCATTTGTATGGAAGGAGAGGCGCTTTTTTCTGCCATTGCTTGAATGCTTTCGTTAATCAGCGGATATAACTCCTCGGTGTAGTAAGTGTGCGAAACTGTCAGGTAGTTAATAATCAATTGAATATCGTTAATATGCATATGGTTGGCCGGGGTGTAATTATCGTCTATATGCATTTGGCATAATGCGAGTACAACAGTAGGGTTAATGTTGTGCTCGCCACATAATTCTTCCAGGGTTTTATCTTGCACACCCAAAAAAATTCCCAGGCGCTCAAGAACAAGAATTAGTCCGGGCTTTTGATAAATCAGATCGGCCGCCTTATGGTGCAAAGAAATTGTTTCCATTTCAAAATATTTACGAGCAAAGGTAAGGAAATTTGGAGACAATGAGAATATCCGTAGCGACCCGAAGAATATGAGAACCGCGGAGACGCAAATCCCACCAAGAAGCCCCGAAAATTTACATTTCAGCTTTTTAGTTCCAGTAATTCAAATTTTTGGTTGCATAGAAAAAGGGCTGCTTAATTGCAGCCCTTAATTACGAATATACCCATACAAGTAAAACTCAAAATAACTCATATAGAGGAATTGTAAAACATGAAAAAAATTACAATAGCCATAGATTTATAATGGCCTATTCTTGTTTCATTAAATCCTGAACTCTTTTGCCTAACTCAGGATCGTTCTGAACTTGTTGCGAAATAGACTGGTAACGATCAACAGTAAGGTCTGTCGATTCTATCTCTTTTTCCATTTCGCCCTTTACTTCTTGTTGCACTACCGACACTTTCTTATTTGCTTTCTGGAACTTTTCCATATCCTCTTCGCTCACGTCCTGAGCTTTTTGTGGATCTGATTGCCCTTGCTGGATAGCGATATAAGTTTGCACATCCATATCTTCTGATTCTATCTCCTGTACCATTTTTTCTTGTGCCTGCTGATCCAGCATCTGAATTTTCTGTGCAGCCTCTACAAAACTTAATAATTCATCATCGGTAGGTTCATCACCACCTAATGGCTGTGCTGTTAAACCCATTCCAACTGTCGCAAAAAGAAAAAAAATTGCCATTCTCTTTAAAATCATAATCTTAATTTTTTAAAAATTCCTAAAATTGTTTGTCTTACCATAAACCAACCGAAGCTTCAAACGCACGCAAGGCCAGATTATGTTTTTCCTGAGGAAATATAAGGAGCTGTGTGAATAAATCACACGGTTTATCTGCCATCACTAGTTTGCATCTCCATCAATTTCTTTTGCATCTCAGGATTATTCGATAATTCGTTCCTTATTTGCTGGTAGCGCTCCATCGATAAGCCTTCCTTTTCAATTATCTCTTGAGCTTTCTGTTGAAGTTTTGCCTGTTCTTGGCTTACCTTCTGCATAATGGACCGAAATGTTTCTAACTCCTCTTCCGAAAAGTCAGGACTTTCCTGCGGATTTTGCTGAGCCTGCTGAATTTCATTAAATCGATCTATGGACATATCTGTTTTTTCAATAATACCCATAAATTTTTGCTGAGCCCCTTGATTTACCACCTGAATTTGCCGATCGACATTGAGAAATGTTTCTAAATCTGCATCTGAAACATCCTTCTGTGTCGGTTGCTCCATTTTTTGTTCCATCGGTTCGGTTGTGGTTTTTTCTTTTTTCGTATTTTGCTGGCAGCTCATCGCTATCACAGCAAAAACAACAACAATTACAATACTTTTCAAATTCATATAAAACAATATTTTGGTTTATACTATCAACGGCGAGAAAGTTTATATATTATAGTTAGTTAGATTATTTTTTATAAAAAGCGATTATATAAAAGCAAACAATACTTAATATATTTTTGCCATTACGCACTATAATTACTTTATCGAGGTTTTGGTCGGTTAATCAATGCAGAAAAAATTTCTTTTGTAGATTGAAGGTATTAGCAACCAAATACAGGAAAACCCACATTGGATCTTTTGGCGGCTATAATTGTTGCCTTTGCTGCGTGAATATGCTCCTTATTTTGCCTTATATCGATTAACCCATTCAGGATCGCTAATTGCTTTCAGAAATTGGATCAAGCTATCGCCATAAATCATGTCGGCCGGATGACTAACTCCGAAGGGCTTTAGCATTTCCATTTGTCGCTGCGAGGGAGTAAAAGTACCGCCAGCCCACCCGGGCACTTGTTCTTTCCCAAACGGATACTCCGGGTAACGCACTTTCCACATATAATCGAACACCAACGGATCGATATCATACTCATTCAGATAGTTTTTCTTATCCGGATTCACCTTAGACTGCACACCACCAGAAAACTGCGTTAGAAAATCAGTTTTCGTTATAACCCGATAC
This sequence comes from Salinivirgaceae bacterium, assembly GCA_046482785.1. Taxonomy (GTDB): domain Bacteria; phylum Bacteroidota; class Bacteroidia; order Bacteroidales; family Salinivirgaceae; genus Salinivirga. The sequence continues at coordinate 5,257 of JAWOEM010000496.1, read as the reverse complement.
TTTTCGGTGCTATCGTAAAACAGTGTGTATACCAAATATGTTACAGCCTTACTTTGGGCAGTGGGATTTAGTTTTACACCAAAGTAATGCTTGGCAAGAACTGTCTCCTCGTGCGATCCGCGTTCTTTGGGAATAATAATTTGTCCCTTGGAAAGCAGGCTCATAAACACAAAGGTGAAAAGTAGGATAAAACGAATTTTCATTGGCATATTCTCTTTGCTCAGCGTATTTAAAGAAAACACTTTAATCTTGTGTGCATTACCGTAAAAGTAACATAATCATAAAAAAAATCATATTATTTATACATATATCGATTATATTATTGTGTTTAAAGGGGGAGGACTCCCTTGTTGAATATTTTTTTGCTGTTACAAATCCATGTCAATAACTGCAAAAAGGCCAATGCTTTTTCCCGTAGATCGATGGTTAGTTGAGCTGTTTGGCGCATATTATAAATTTTTTTATTAATTCGAGTTGGTATTCAAGATCCAATAAACAACCCAATTTTTGCAATTTGTCATGGAGGCATTGTTTTCGTATCTTGGCGGCCTAATGCTTTTTTATCATGAGGAAACTACTGATTTTTTCTGCCATTTTCTTACTTTTATTTGGATGTGCGGCAAGTCGTTATGCAAAACGAGCGGCAAAATTCGAAGATGCAGGGCTTTACAAAGATGCTGCTGAAATGTATTACCAATCGGTTTCTCGAAACCAAAATAAGGTAGACCCCAAATTAGGCTTGCAACGCACCGGTCAAATGGTTCTGAACGATATGCTAAAGGATTTCAACAAACAATACGAAAACAATAACACACAAGATGCCGTGTATCATTTCATCGAGGCCAAAGACTATTTCGACAAACTGGAGGCCGTGAACATTACCCTAATATTTCCCGATAAATACAATGCCAAATATACCGAAGTAAAAAATTCGTACAATGCCGATAAATACCGCGAAGGGAAAGAAAAATTGAGCAGGGAAGAGTTCGATAAAGCTGCCGAAATTTTCAACGAAATAATAACCATTTCGCCAAACTATAAAGACGCCAAGGAGCTCCACACCACTGCAAAGTTTGAGCCGCTTTACCGCCAGGCTAATCAAATGCTCAATGTTGGAAAGCACCGTTCGGCCTACTGGGTTTTCGATGCCATTATGACCGAAACAAATGGCTACAAAGACACTTATGAACTAAAAATTGAAGCTCAAAAAAAAGCGAATATCAGTATTTTGGTTCCCGAAATTATTGCGGGCAGCAGTGCTATTGCAAACAAAGTCCCAATTACAACCACACAAATAATTAGCACCATAAATAAAAAACAGAACCCGTTTATTACCATTGTAGATGAAGCAGCATTTGATAAAAATCAATTGTTCACCGAAAATCAAAACTATAACTTCAATACGTTAGATCTAATGGGAATTAACGCCATTCTCCATATTGAAATTGATAAGGCATATATAAACGAAGGAAAACTTCATGTGACCGATAAACCGGCCTATCTTAAAATTAAGCAAGAGTATACTGATAAACAAGGGAATAAAAAAACGAAAACCATATACAACAAAACCCAGTACAAGGCCTACAGTCAAAAAAATACCGCTCAGGTTACGGTTTCGTATAAGCTTATTAGTACGCAAAATGGAGCTGTATTAATTACCGATTCGTATAAGAAAATCGCAACCGATTATGTAGAATATGGTCGCTACAATGGAAAACTCAATAATATTGTAGCCGGGTACTGGAAAGATATCGACAAAAAAAGTAGTTCCGATCGGGTAGAGGATACTTATATTAAAAATAAAAAACTTCGAAATTTCTTAACCGCTTCGAACAAAATTACACCAGCCCATAAACTTTTGGAACAAGCTTCCGATGAAGCTGTTGCAGGTATCGTATCGGACCTTGATACGTTTAACCCCGAGCAATAAGGTAATGCCAATTTTATCGATTTTTTAAAACTCGAATATCAATTTATGACACACCCACATACAAAACTGCACCGCCAAATGCCACAATATCGTGCTAAACGCACAGCCTTCCAACCCGGCCTAAGGCTTTTTGCGATTGGAATTATTAGCATAATGATTTTTTCACTGGCACAAGCGTGCACGTCGGCAAAAAAGGCCGCAGAAGAGAATCCGGCACCCGCATGGGTAAAACAAAAACCATTAGCGCCCGATTATTACATTGGAATTGGAACTGTGCGCAAAATAGGGCTTTCCACAGATTATACCGACCAAGCGCGTGAACGTGCTCTGAACGACATGGCTGGCAGCATTTCATCTATGGTAAGCTCTAGTTCTGTGCTATTTAAAATAGAAAACCAATATGGCGGAACCGAAGGTTACACGCAAAATATAAGCGTTGAAACAGACGAATATCTCGAAGGTTTCGAGCCCTATGATGCATACGAAACGGAAGATCGGTACTGGGTTTATTATCGAATTTCAAAGGCGCATTACCAAAAAGTGAAGAAGGAGCGCAAAGAGAAAGCCGTAAATACGGCACTAACCAAACAGCATGAAGCGGCAAAACAAGAACAGCAGCAAAACGTACTGGGAGCACTCAAAACTTACATTCAGGCGCTTTCCGCGATAAAGCGCTACCTGGGCGAATCGAATATGACCGAAATAAATGGCGAACAAGTAGAATTGGGGAGCTACCTTTTGGGCAAAATCGAAAGTTTGCGTGCTGCAATTCGCATTGAGGCCGATCGTAAATTAATTGAGGCTAAGCGTCACCAAATTGGCAACTACCCAATCCGGCTATTAGTTACCTATAATGAACAAATTTTAGGAGGAGCACCGCTTTTTGTAAAGTACTCCGGCAGTTACCTAACCAATAATAAATTTATTTCCGATCGATCGGGAGAAGTAATCATTCGCATTGAATCATCGACACCGGCAACGCAAGAACACACGTTAACAGCCCGGTTCTACTGGGAAAATATTGTGGAAAATGCCACCACCGATTTGGCCATGCGCAGGCTTCTAAGTCCCATTTCCATGCCAAAAGAAATTGTTAAAGTCATAACTACAAACCCTACGGTTGCATATAAACTCGACGAAAGCATATCGAACTACGAAAAAGCCGGCGAGCTCAGTGGAAAGTTTGCAACATTAGCACAGCAGCATTACCTGAATGCGGTGCGAAACGAAAAAAGTGCCGATTTTATAGTCGAAACATCCTATAGTCTCACAAGTGGCGAAAGCTCAGGTGGTTTAACGGGTGTTTATTGCGAAGGTATTCATAAGTTGGCTTTCGCCAATGGGAAAATCATCAAGCAAATTACAACTCAAAAAGTACGCGGAGTAAGCAATAGCAGTTCCCTTGCAAAAAGTAAAGCACTCGAGGAATTTTTTTCCGAAGCCTTTCGAAGGCACATTCCATCACTCCTCGATGAGTTGGAATAAAGCAATGGCAAAGCATAACCAATTAATTTTCCAACGTAGTTGGAACCACCGCTTTTTGAATAAAACACAGAACCACCAAAATGGGGGAGTCTTATTATTCAATTACCAAATACACAAATGTTTGGTTAAGTAGATGGTAGGCTATTTCTCCAAATGTCACCGGACCGGTAACATTTTCAATGGCTCTGCCTTCTAATTGGAAATTAATGTAATTGAACAAACAATTGCACGAGAAAATGATATTTGCACCTGCGTCGCCCGAAATTTTCTCGCGAAATTCCTCCGGGTAATTTATATCACGCGATTTTGCAACCTTGTAGACCGTGTTGGGAAAAACCGGGGCAAATAAATCGGCACGTTTACTTTCTTTATTCCAAATGGAACCTACATTTATATTGGCACCTGCATAGTTGGCTACCAAGGGAAGTTTTTCATTTACATTTTTGGTTTGGAAGTATTGGTATAAATCGTGTTTTTCACCATTTACAACACATTGGTTGTTTCCAAATCCTCGCTCATCAAAGTAAATTTCATCGCCATCGCCTTGTTCGTACACATTAATAATCTCGGTGCGAGCCACTTTTCCCTTTGGCATTTCGGCGTGTAAAACTACTGCTTTATCGGTAAATGATTTGTTTCCGGCAAAGGTTTTGGGGTGTGCAGAACCGAAATCTTCGTAACGTACACCGGTTACCCAACCTACCACAGGGTTTACATATAAATTATCCCAATTAGGAGCCTCCAATGCATATTTCTCTAATACTTTTGTGAGTGCCGGAACTACAATGTATGAAAACCCATTTTCGAAACTATCTTCCAGCAGCCTGTGAATGGAATTTTCATCGTATGTTTGAATTTTTACGTTGGTTACCTCGTTGGTAATGTCTGTAACATATAATAGTTCGTTTGTATACATACCGCCATGGCGTGTCATAAAATATGGTATCGTTCCTCCAACCCATTCGCCGTCGGGCAATTGAATAAGCAACGACTCATCGCCTGCAACGAGCAATACCCGACCTTCTTTAATCATTTTTGTAACTTCGTCTACTGTATATAAATGTTTGTGCATAACTCCAATTTTTGAATTAATTCGAAAAAATAACTTCCATGTCTTGCGAAACAGCCTTTTCATATTTTTGGCACAAGGAATAAATGTCCTCCACAGCCTTGTCCACAGAGAGCCGTCCGGCTTTGATGTCGGTGGCAGTTTGCGTTACTTTCATTTGCAGAACGAAGTTTTTTAGGGGGTAGTTACGCTCTCCGGTAACCAATTTCCTCCATTGTGGGTTATTTTTTTCAGGCAACATAAGCAGATGTATTTGGCTACAAATTTAATACGTTGTTTTACCAATCCCAAATATTATTTCTATAAATAATACTTAAAAGTATAAACTTAGTGCATACCAAAGCAATACTTTGGTCTCTATTCTTTCAGCTTGCATATTTCTGTATGTGACTGCACCGTTGTTCAATTCACCATGTTGAGCAATATGAGAAATTCGTAGCCATGAAAAATAGTCAGCTAATAAATCTAATTTGGGTGTCCAGTGAATAAGCTGCATTTTCAGGGCTTGCGAAACTTAAACCCTTTGAGTCCCCCATTCATCGGTATGATGCGAGTTTGAGTGAGAATAACGCAGAGCCTTTAGCTAACTTACGCCATCTAAATAAAAGTGATTGTTAGTAAAATTGAGTTTATTGACGAAAACTGACCATTATAAGCAATAAAAAAGGTAACAAGATGTCCGGTGATAAATCGAAATCGACCAAGGTTATAGCCGAACTTGTGGTTGCACCGTTTGGAGTGGGGACAAGTTTGAGCAACTACGTAAGTGAATC
>JAWOEM010000524.1:0-8334 GCA_046482785.1 Salinivirgaceae bacterium | reverse complement strand
GTATGCCACGAAAATAGGTCTATTTTTTTGAGCTTCACTTTCGTAAATTTTCTGTTATAATGGTTCGACTGCAAAGTTGCCAATTTTATCGTGCATTGTTTGCGTTTGGTGTTCGTATTTTTAAAATGTGATGCGATAATTCATCATTGGGAAAAAGCCCAGCTGGTACGTTGTCTCTTCTTCTCCGGTTGCCAAATTTATTTGTTTGCCAAACGGGTTTTTATGATCGGTAATGTTTTGTATGTCAATTGCCCATTCTTGTGAGAATTTTTGTCCGTCCATGCGGTAGGCAACGCGTAAATCGAGCCTGAGGTAATCATCAAATTGTTCGCTAAACGCACGGTTGTAGTCATATTCGGTTTGGCCTGAAGCCATGCTTGCCGCAATGTCGACCGGAATATAGCGTTTGCCGCCTGCTGCCGTAAAGGCTACATTTATGCTAAGCCATTGCTGAAGTGTGCGCTCTTGGTTGTTTTTAAACAATTCAAATTCTTTTCCCCCCAGTAGGTTTAGTACATAATCGGAGTCGAATTGTGTAGACCGCTGCACTCCGTCGCTTGCAGTGTATTTGGAGTCAAATACCGACAGCGTTCCCAGATAATAAAATCCCTTGTGCAGAAATCGTTCTACGGTAAGCTCAGCGCCTATGTTTTGGCCTGCGCCGCCGTTTGTCAGGCTATCGGGCATTACGTAAACCTGCGATCCGTTGTTGACAGTTGAGTACGTACTCGCATTTTGCTCAATTACAATGTCGTACAAGTCCTGGTAGTACACTTCGGCTTTAATGCGCAAGTGTTCGCTCAAATTCCAATCGTAACCGGCAACCAGGTGGTGACTTTTACTGAAGTCGAGGTTTTTGTTGGGCTGTATGTAGTTGCCCGTGGGTAAAACGACGCGATTAAAATAGACATAAGTGGGTTGGTTTTGACTGTGCAAGCCATACCCCAAGTTGACGGTCTGATTGGGAGTGAGCCGGTAGCGGATACCAATGCGCGGTTCAAGCGCTGTTTGATTGTCTAGCGTAAGGTAATGGTAGTGAAGCCCTGAATTGAATTCCAGCTTGTCGTTAATTCTGTATTTCCATTCTAGGTATGATTGTAAGTGTTGCATGTTTCCATCTTCGTCCATTTGTGTTTGGAAGCGTCCCAAGTGTGTCTTCCATAAACTATCGCGTAATTGGTACGCATTATTGGTTATGCGGGTTCCTATGCGCACATTGTGTTTTGTAGTGAATTTATGATTAATGTAGACTCGTGCAAGCATGCGGTTTTCTGTCATGTTTACATTGTACCAGTCTATGGTGCTTCGATCGGCGGTAATGGAGTCTATCTGCGTGCCATTGGTAATATGCGTTGCGGCTAAAGTGGCTTTATAACGCGTTTTTTTATTAAACAGGAACTCGTGCGATAGTCCCACTACGCCCATTTGATTTTCGTTTCTTAAATCCATCCAGTCATTTTCATAGAAACTTTCCGAATCGTCTGTTTCATCTTTTTCCGAATTAATGAATTCAATATTGTTGAGCCCGCCTAGCCCGAAAATATCGAAAGTGCCCATGTTCTGGGTGGGAAGGTGGAGTTTAAATGTTAAATCCTGATAGTAAGGCACCGCAGTTCCTGTTCCTACATCGTATCCCAAATCAGCCATTAGACCCAAGGTTGTATAGCGGTAGTTTACGAGATACGAAGAATGATTGTCTCGTTTTATGGAGCCTTCGGCACCCACTTCAAATCCATTAAACCCAACTTGCCCCATAAATTCATGCTTTTCGTAGTTTCCGTTTCGCATGGCTAAATCGAAAACGCCCGATGTGGCATTGCCGTACTCTGCCGGAAATGCTGATGTAATAAAGTCGGAATTGGCCAATACATTATTGTTCAGCATGCTCACCGGACCGCCGGTTGCTCCCATACTGCCAAAGTGGTTGGGGTTGGGAATCGGTATTTCTTCCAGCTGCCACAGTAATCCCAAGGGTGAGTTTCCGCGTATGACAATGTCGTTTACAGCATCGTTGGCAGCGCTTACTCCGGCATAGTTTGTAGCCATACGCGATACATCATTTCCTGCGCCTGCATAGCGCTTCGATTCTTCAATTGTAAATTGTCGGGCACTTATTACAGCCATTTGGTTGTTGGCTTTTGTTTTGTCTTTTTTTGCTGTTATGGTTACTTCATCTGTGGTTATAACCTGCTCTTCCATTTCAATTTCAAGAACCAATTCTTTTCCTGTTGTGAGCTGAATGTTTGCAAGGCGACGAGGAAAATAGCTTAAATGGCTTACAAGTATGGTTACCCGACCCACGGGAATATCCTCAATTACAAAATACCCTTTGTCATCGGTAATTGTGCCTTTGGAGAAATCCCCGATAGAAACTTGTATGGCTGCTCCATAGAGCGGCACTTGCGTTTGCTGATCGGTTACCCGTCCACGTACGTTTTGGGTGTAAATTGAATTTTCGTTGTTGGTCATTGCTTGCATAAACGAACTGCAAAGGAATAAAAGCAATAATAATCGGCTCATTGAATCGAATGTTTTTAATTACATGATGAGGTCGGTCTAAAAAGGTCTTCAAATTACTAAATGCTGAAAATCAGCTTTGCCCCTAACCCTAAAGGGTGACTGATTTTCAACTACTTACTTCCTTTATAATATAGGTAAAAAAGTAGCTGAAAACCATATAAAATCCTTTTTATACCAAACTCAACGATGGTAAAGAAAGGTCCAATTGTAATTATGAAAAAATAAAATCCGACGAGCGTCGATTTTTCCCCGATGAGCGTAAAATGTAGTTGACGAGCGAATGTCGACTTTTTTTTGATAGGTTACTACACTCCACCTATGCCTCGCCAATCAATCTGTTCTGCGGTGGGTGCAAGCGTGTTGTATTTTCCGAACAAAAAATCAGCCTCGTTTTTTTTAGAACACATCATTGGATGGTTCGATTGATGCCGGTATTTGATGGGCAATTCTTTTGTGATTTTTTGTGCGTGTCCGCCCCATAATATCCAATGCAAATCGGGTTTTTCCTGTGCTAAATAGCTCAGAAGTTTGTCTGAAAATGGTTTCCAGTATTTGGCATGGCTGCCAGAATTGCCTATTTCGCAGGTGAATGCGGTGTTTAAGAGTAACACTCCTTGTTTTTCCCAGTTTTTAAATAGTTGCGTTGGAGGAAGAATAAATGGGTCGGTATTGTTTTTCGAAACGATGGATTTATAGCTCACTTCATCGCCGTAGTATGTTTTGTAAATGAGACGTAAGATATTTTTCAATGAAACGTTTCTGAAGGGTTGATTCCAGTCAGAGAGAGTTCCTACTTCAAAGCTGCGTCCGGTAGCTACTCCGCGTTGTGGATAGGGGTCTTGCCCAAGTATTACAGCCTTAATTCCGGAAAGGGGCACCGTTAGGAAATGCAAAACACGGTTGGCCGCCGGCGTATAGTCGTCGGTTGAAAGCTGTTTTTCTGCAAACTCTATAAGCTTTTGATTTTCTGTTGTAAGGAAGCCTTTCCAGTCCTGTGCAACCGGTTTGTGTAAGCTGTTTAAAAGTACACTCATTTTAGTGAATTTGAGTTCTGTATTTTTTCATTTTTTGTTCAATTTGTGGTGCTTCGGGCAAAATGCTGTACAAAAGGTTTTTAAATGCCGGGCCATGATTGAGATGTACGGTGTGGCACAGCTCGTGCAAAATCACGTAATCAATCATTTCGGTAGGGAGTCGCATCAGCTGTATGTTCAAACTTATTCTACCTTTGCTTGAGCAACTGCCCCAGTTTGTTTTGTTATTGCGGAACGATAATTTTGTGAACTTAAATTTGTGTTTATGAGCCAGTTCAAACACCCTTTCGGGTAAATGCTGGTTTGCTTCGTATTTTAGAACCATATCCAAAACTCGTTTCATGCCACTTTGCACCTCCGGATCTTCTGTTTCCAGATGTTCAGGAATTTCGATAATAAAGTTTGGGATATTTCCGGTTAAACGAACGGAGTTAATCGATGCTTTTTGAATCGATATTTGATGGTGCATCGTTTTAATTGTATTGTTTAGCCCTAGCGTTTTACGCTTTTGTGTAATGATGTCGTTCTCTTTTTGCTTTTTTAATATCCAAGATTTTTTTTTGTTGATGATTTCCAAAACTTGCTCGCGGGACGCTCTTGCGGGAGCCGAAATATGTACTGGCTCAAATGGTTTTAATCGAATATTGTAGTTTTTTATTCCTCGTTTATGCTCCACAACAATGTCGCCGGCATCGTTGTCTTGAATCGTGTAGATTTGTTCTCTCATCTAATTGAATTTGAATGCAAAAAAAGCAAAAATTGTTGAAAAGAAATGCGTAAGTGTGAAAAGAATTCTTACCTTTGCCGCACTTTTAATTAACCGATAATGTTATGCCAGTAAGAATTAGATTACAAAGAAAAGGACGTGCACATCATCCCTATTACTACATTGTAGTAGCAGATAGCAGGGCGCCACGAGATGGTAAATTTATTGAACGAATTGGAGCATATAATCCAATGACAAATCCTGCTAATATACAACTGGACTTTGACAAGGCATTATCGTGGCTGCAAAATGGAGCACAACCGTCAGAAACCTGCCGGTCCATACTATCGAGGGAAGGTGTAATGATGTACAGTCATCTCATGAAGGGTGTTCGGAAAGGTGCCTTTGACCAGGAAACCGCCGACAAAAAGTTTGAAACATGGAAGCTTGAAAAAACTACCAAACTTCAAACTGAAGCTGATAAAACGAAAGCCCAGAAAGAGAAAGAAAAAGAGGAGCGCCTTGCTCACGAGAAAAAAGTGAACGAGGAACGCGCAAAACTGATTGCAGAAAAGAATGCGGAATTAAACGCCGCTGCTGAAGAGGAGGCTAAAACAGAGGAAGCTCCCGCTGAGGAATCTGCTGAAGAAAGCGTAGAAGCCAAATCTCAGGAAGACAATCAGGAAAAAGCCGAAAATTAGTCTACATGAGAATTCAGGATTGTGTTTTTCTGGGCACTATTACCAAAACACATGGTGTTGATGGGAAAGTGGTTTTACAATCAGAAATCAATCTTGAAACGAAAGATTTTAGGGAACCGATATTCATCACTTTCGATGGATTATTGGTTCCCTTCTTTATTATTACCGCCGATCGGAAAAGACCCGACCAGTTTATTCTTACCCTCGAACTCGTTCCCAACGTAGATGAGGCCTCCCGCTTGGTTGGTCACGATGTGTTTATTCCCCAAGATGATGCACTGCTGCAGAACGAATTCGATTTAAGTCAGCTAGTTGGACTAGTTGTAATCGATCAGGAACAAGGCGAAATTGGTGCGTGCCAATCGATTGACAATGTTGCCGGAAATTATCTGCTTTCTGTATCCCACGGTAAACAAGAAGTTCTTATTCCCTTTGCCGAAGATTTTATTGTGGAATTTATTCCCGAAGAAAATTATTTGCTCCTCGATTTACCCGAAGGTCTGCTCGATCTGAATTAAGCTCCCAATTAAATAGTCAGAAATTGTTTAGTAACGACTTTCAGTTTTTTTTGAGCGTTGCACATATTGCTTTAGGCATTTTGTTTTGTCCGAACTTCAAGTTATCCGAACTCAAATTTCCCTAACGATTTAGAAATCTGTGTATTTTTACTATTTTTGTTTGTAAGTAAAAATACCTATGCGACAGATAAAAATTATCATCCTACTCGTATTCGGCATACAGCATGTGTATGGCACCGATATCGACTCATTATTAATGCAGTCGCAGTCCGAAATTGATACAGTGAGGTACGAATCTCTTTTGCAATTGAGTAGAAAATATCGCAATCGGTCGATTGATACCGCAGCAATGTTTTTGAAAGAGGCGAAAGGTATGCTGCCAGAGCTTTTAATGAGTGTAGACCCAAAAGAAGCTTACCGCTGGCAATGGCGGTACTTCAAACAACAGGGGTTGTTTTTTCAACGTACCGACCAGTACGACTCCGCCGCAAACTGTTATCAAACCATGTTGCAACTGGCCGAAAAAGCCGATAATAAACAAATAGAAGGGGAAGCCCTCAATAATCTGGGGACGTTAAACGAGCAACAAGCTAATTATCCGGCAGCACTCGATTATTATTTCAAATTATTGCGATTATACGATAGTATTGATAAACCCGTACTAAAATCGCGCGTGTTTGTCAATGTTGGTGTGGTGCATTTTAGACAAGAAAAATTCGAGGAAGCACTTAACTACTACCAAAAGGCGTTAAAACTAAAAAGAGACGTTGGCGATCGCAAAGGAGAAGCGTTGGTTTACAATAATATTGGAATTGTATATTATTATTTGGAGGATTACTCCAAGGTTCTTGAGAATTTTAAACGAAGCCTTGTTATCTATCGTGAATTGAACGACTTGAGAAGTCAGGCAATGCCCTACTATAATATAGCAGAAATTTACAGGGAGCAAAATGCGCTAAAAGAAGCTCTTTATTATTACAAAAAAGCTTATGATATTGAAAAAGCTTTGGATGATATTTCCGGACAAGCAGAAACCCTGAGTACCATCGGAAATGTTTATCTTGATTTAAAACAGTATAACCGAGCGGTGCGCGTTCAAAAAGAAGCTATACGCCTACTAGAGGATGTAGGTGCCAAAAGAGAACTGTCCGATGCCTATTTTTCTCTTTCTGCTACCTACGAAATGCTTGATAATTACGAAAATGCATTGATGTACTACAAGAAATATAAACAACAGACGGACTCAATTCATACTATTCAAAAGGAGAAGGCGCTGGCAAAAATTAAGGAAGCCTACGAATCCGAAAAGAAAGATAGCGAAATAGCTTTGCTCACAGAGCGTAATCGGCTTGCCAATTTGGAGCGACAGCAGCAGCAAGCGATGATTACATCGCAACAGCGAATTCTGGTTCTTAGTCTTTTCCTCGCCGCACTAGTGTTGTTTGGGCTGATTATGGTTTATCGGAGCTATCGCCAGAAACGGCTGTCGCACCAAATGTTGGAATTTAAAAATAGTGCAATCGGTAGAAAAAATGCAGAAATTACCCAAATGGTAACGAAATTAGAGAGTGCACTTCGTGCTAGAGAGGTGTTTTTTTCCAATACCACCCACGAATTACGCACTCCGTTAAATATCATTAACGGTTTTACTAATCTGCTGCTTAACACAAATCAGAATCGTCAACATCTCTACTATATCAATAACATAAAGAGCTCTACTTCGCATCTGCTTCAGCTAATTGAAGATTTATTGGCTGTAAGTCAGTTAGAATCAGGCCAGTTGAAACTGTATAAACATGGTGTAAAGTTCGATGTTTATATTCATACCATTTTAGCGCCATTCAAAGTGCTGGCGTCGCAAAAAGAACAGCAGTTTGTATATGAAATTGATCCTGACGTGCCTGAATTTTTACAAGTTGATCCGTTGCGCTTTAGACAGGTTTTGGGTAATTTGGTTGACAATGCCATTAAGTATACTCCTCGCAAGGGATCTGTGCGCGTTGATTTTGATTATGAAAGCGATGCAGTATGCTTTCGTGTAGCTGACTCCGGGGTTGGATTAACGGACCATGAACAATCAGTGATATTTGATCGGTATGCCCGGCTTGCTGGCTCTATGGATGAACATAATAGTACCGGGTTAGGATTAAGTATTGTGCGAACATTAACCGAAATTCAACAGGGGATAATTCATGTCGATAGCAAACCCGGCAAAGGAACTATCTTTAAGGTGGAGATTCCTGCTCAAATTTCGACCAAGGCTACATATAGTTTTAGTCCCAATTCCAGTATTTTGCCGGCTCCCGATTTGCGTTACGGACGTGTTCTTTTGGTGGAAGACAACCAAGCAAATGCCGAGCTGACCGTGAATATTTTAAATATTTACATGCCTACGTTAATCATTGATGTGGCTACAAATGGAACAAAAGCTCTTGATTTATTGAAAAAAAATAAGTACGATTTGTTGCTGCTTGATTTGAAAATGCCCGATATGAGTGGATTTGATTTGGTGGAGAAATATCAATCAACCGAAGGTTTTGCAACAAAAGATGTTCCCGTCATTGCGGTGTCAGCGCAGGTGCGGTCTGTCGATAAACAAAAGAGCAAAGATTTAGGAATTGCAGCATTTGTTGAAAAACCATACGAACCTGTTCAGTTAATCGATGAGATCGAACGGCTTGGCTTGTTTTCTCCTGCCCCTATAGATGAGGGTGGTCAATTGGTTTCGTCAGATTTACTGACGAGCTCAATCGATCGGAACCAACTTAATAGTATTGTGGAAAATAAAATCCCCGATTGCTTTAACCATATTAATACAGCTCTCCGAAATAAAGACTGGGAGGTTGTGGCTCAAA
>JAWOEM010000485.1:0-6681 GCA_046482785.1 Salinivirgaceae bacterium | reverse complement strand
CAGGTAAAGTACGGCTATGCCGAAAATGTAGATGAAATGGTGGAGCGCTTGCGTTACGACATTATTTACATTGAAAACATGTCGTTGTACGTCGACTTTAAAATTATGATTTACACCATCAAAACCATTTTTGAGGCAAGCGGCAAATAATGGCAAGAAACCACCAATAGCGGAACAACCCCATTTTATTTTCGCCCCCAACAAATGGATGCTGGGCATTTGATGTCTATAGCGTCAAGTTAATTCGGCACAATCTCTAAACCCAAAGCCGGTTTCAAAAGCATTCGCATATTTCCCAAAAAAAAGGCTGTTTAAAAAGAATTGACACCCTTCTGAAACAGCCTCGATATTTTTTAAAAGATTTTAGTTTCCCATTTCTGAGAAAAATTTGACGCGCATCAGTCGAACATCCTCTTCGGTATATTCATCTTCGCCAAGCTCTTCCAGAGCAGCCTCAATCGACTCATTTTCGGCATCTTCCAAGAAGTAGGCATATAATTCATCTTGGTGATCTTCATCAATAACCTCGTCGATGTAGTAGCCAATATTTAATTTTGTGCCCGAATATACAATTGCTTCAATCTCCTTGAGCAATTCACCCATTTCCATATTCTTAGCTGATGCAATATCTTCCAACGAAAGTTTACGATCGATACTTTGAATAATGTAAACCTTTAAACCCGATTTATTGACAACAGATTTCACGACCATATCGTTAGGGCGCTCAATCTCATTATCATCTACATAGCGTTTTATAAGTTCAATAAATTCTTTTCCATAACGCTTAGCCTTACCTTGCCCAACTCCTGTAATATTCTGAAGTTCTTCCATACTTATCGGATAATGAATAGACATATCCTGCAACGATGGATCCTGAAAAATTACAAATGGAGGTATGTTTTTCTTTTTTGCAATTTTCTTTCTCAGATCTTTAAGCATTTTAAACAAAGTAGGATCGGAAGAATCGCTGCCGCTAGCACCAGAACCGGCCTCGTTTTCATCTTCGGTCTCATCAAAATTATGCTCCTTAAAGAATGTGAGTGAATAGGGTTTTTTGAGAAATTCTTCTCCCTTTTCTGTCAAGCTCAAAATTCCATAATTCTCAATGGATTTATACAATAATTTGCGAATTAATGCCTGTCTGATAATTCCATTCCAAAAACGAGCATCAAACTCTTCGCCCACACCAAACATTGGCGATTTATGGTGTCTGTAAGATTTTATGGCCGATGTAGCCACACCCGCCATAAAATTAGCAATATAGTCTGCTTTAAAATTTTCTTTAATTTTTTCAATGGTATCCAATACGAGCGAAACATGCTCTTTGGCTTCAAAGGTATCTTTCGGATTTAAGCAATTATCGCAGTTTCCGCAAGGCTCCTTTAATGTTTCACCAAAATAGTTAAGCAAAAGTTGCACGCGGCACACACCTGATTCGCAATAAGATACAACTTCATTTAACAGCTGCGCACCAATCTCCTGTTCGGCCACCGGCTTGCCCTGCATAAACTTCTCGAGTTTCTGAATATCTTTATAATCGTAAAATGCAATGCATTTTCCTTCGCCGCCATCGCGTCCGGCTCGGCCTGTTTCCTGATAGTAACTCTCAAGGCTTTTGGGAATATCGTAATGAATTACAAATCGCACATCGGGCTTATCGATTCCCATTCCAAATGCAATGGTGGCCACTATCACATCCACATCTTCCATAAGAAATTTATCCTGATTTCCCGAACGCGTAGCAGCATCCATTCCAGCATGGTATGCAAGGGCTTTAAAGCCGTTTACACGAAGTGTTTCGGCTAGCTCCTCTACTTTTTTACGACTCAAGCAATAAATGATTCCGGATTTCCCCTCGTTTTCGCGCAGGAATTTTATGATTTGTTTATTGATGTTTACTTTTGGGCGAACTTCGTAGTAAAGATTGTCTCTCCTAAATGAGGATTTATACACTTTGGCTTCGAGCATACCCAGATTTTTCTGAATATCGTGCTGCACTTTTGGAGTAGCCGTAGCAGTAAGAGCAATAATGGGAGCCCGGCCAATGGATTCTACGATTGGTTTTATTCGTCGGTATTCTGGTCGAAAATCATGTCCCCATTCCGAAATACAATGCGCTTCATCGATGGCATAAAATTGTATTTTAGCTTTTTTCAAAAATGCAACATTTTCCTCTTTGGTCAACGATTCAGGTGCAACATAAAGCAACCGTGTTATACCAGCAAGCACATCTTCGCGCACGCGAGCCATTTCCGACTTGTTTAGGGACGAGTTTAAGAAGTGGGCCACCCCATCGTCGCCGGCAAAGCTTCGCACAGCATCGACCTGGTTTTTCATGAGTGCAATTAGAGGAGAAATAACAATTGCTGTTCCCTCTTCCAGCATAGCGGGAAGTTGGTAGCACAGGGATTTTCCGCCACCCGTGGGCATGAGCACAAATGTATCGTTCTTTTGTAAAAGGTTTTGAATTACTGCTTCCTGATTCCCTTTAAAAGTGTTAAATCCAAAATGGCGCTTTAACTCAACACTTAATTCTTTATGTTTTTTATTCATTCTTCGAAATTCTTTTCTAAAAATTCTTCCTACTAAGTTAGTAAAAAACTAATACATTTAATTTATTTTGTCGTCAAATACGACTTATTTTAATAATCGAATATTTTACAGCTTCTCAGCAAAAACCGTTTTCGCTCCAAAAAGCCGACAGAGTGTAATGTTTTAGTGCCAAAAGCTTGGTAGTCCGAGGCGATTATTACAAAAATTGTGCTTAAAATGAATAATAAAAAACACGACCACGAACAAATATTGCAACTTGCCCGTCAAACCATTAGGCATGAGGCTGATGCGATACGAAAACTTGCCGATTATATCGATGATAATTTTGCTCAAACCGTAGAGCTAATTTACAACGCAAAAGGGCGAGTAATTATTACCGGAATTGGGAAAAGCGCAAACATAGCCAATAAAATTGTGGCTACGCTTAACTCTACCGGTACGCCGGCAATTTTTATGCATGCTGCCGATGCAATTCACGGCGATTTGGGTATTGTGCAAAAAGACGATGTGGTACTCTGCTTATCGAAAAGCGGAAATACTCCCGAAATAAAAGTTTTAGTGCCGCTCATCAAATCGCGAGGCAACAAGCTCGTTGCATTGGTTTCGAACACAGCTTCGTTTTTGGCCACCAATGCCGACTACATTTTGCCCTGTACCATTGAAAAAGAGGCATGTCCAAATAACCTTGCTCCTACATCGAGCACCACTGCGCAACTCGTTATGGGCGATGCACTGGCCATAGCACTTATTGAGCATCGCGATTTTAGCAAAGAGGATTTTGCACGATTCCATCCGGGAGGAGCTTTAGGGAAAAAGCTCTATATGCGTGTGAACGATATTTATAAAAATAATTCTGTGCCGGCGGTTCATCCCTCAGCTGCTATCGATGAAGTAATTGTTGAAATCTCGACAAAACGTCTTGGGGCTGCTGCCGTGGTTAACGAACAGCAAGAACTTATGGGAATTATTACTGATGGGGATTTGCGTCGAATGCTACAAAAGAAAATGGACTTTTCGGCTACAAAAGCACAAGATATTATGAGTGCAAATCCCAAACACGTAGAACCCACCGCAATGGCTATAAAAGCTTTTAATATAATGGAAGCAAACAGCATAACACAACTGGCAGTGGTCGAAAACAATAAGTACCTTGGAATGATTCACTTGCACGATATACTTCGCGAAGGAATTGTTTAACACAAAAAAGCCGATCCTGTTTTGTTCATCGGGTCACCAAAAAAAAAGCCGGCACTAACTCTATTAGTACCGGCTTCATTCATTAAGTAAACTTTCTGCCGTTTTACGCTATTGAAATGCTTCGGGCGGGTTTTGGCAATACCTCTTCACGCTTGGGCAACTCAACGGTTAATACTCCATTTTTGTGCGTGGCGCGAATTCCTTCTTCATCGATCTGGTTTTCGGGCAATGTAAATGAGCGATGAAATGTTCCCAACTCAAACTCCTTACGCGTAAAACGTTCCTCTTTTTGAACTTCTGCTCCGGCTTCTTTCTCTTTGGATGAAATGGTAAGTACTTGATTATCGACATCAATTACAATATCATCTTTATCGAAACCGGGAACCAAAAGTTGAATTACAAACTGTGCATCATCTTCTTTAATATTCACAGCCGGTTTGGTTTTGCACTGATTTTTAGATACGCCCTGAGCGGTTTCTTTATCGGATTTGCTGAGCATTTCGTTCAAAAAATGTGCAACATAAGGGTTGGTGTAATCTCTACGAGTTAACATAATGATCTCCTTTCTAATTAAATTATTATCGTTTTCTACACCAGTAAGTCAAACCAAATGCCAACCCATAAAACCCGCCATTATGACACCCTAGCGCCCGAAAGCATGCCATATAGTCATGATTCTTTGATTATATATCCTCCTAGACGGCAATTAAGGCAATTGCGAGGAGTGCAAAACTCATTATACAACTCAATATAGGCCTGCGATTCGTATGCAGAAGAAACAGTTGCGCCGGTTGACCGCCAGTTGTCGATAATGTGGTTTTTTTCGGGAGGTAATTTCTCCATCCATCGCATTACCTTATCCTGAAGCTCTGAGGAACCATAATAGTGCCCCATGGTAAATAAAAATGGAAAAACAGAATTAATTATGATATTATGTATGGCTGTTTTCCCCAATGTCTTTGCCCGCGGTTTCGATGCTTTCGCAAATGTGTAATGGCTCAACCAAAAATCTCCGGTTTCGGCCTCAAAAAACCGAACTACTTCCTCCAGCTCCTGAGCCTCTTTCAGAAAGGCTGTAAATTGGGTTTTACGACTAAGCATTTCTGCCAACTGGGCAATACGTAACGTGGGGAAGCTAACCGGACGCATTCGGGCAAATTTCCATATGGATGGGGGTAGTGAAGTAATCTGAAACCGATTGGCTAAATGCCGGTACTCTGTTTGCAGCTGCTGCTGATATTCGCTCTCATCCTCTTCTAAAAAGCCGGCTGCACCAAAAAGCAATGATTCAAGATTCTTAACATTTTTTCCGATACTCCGAACCATGCGCAAATTAACTTTCCGACTCAGTTGTTCAAACGGTTCGGCATTGGTTTTAAAACCAAGATTGCGGCAAAGCATTCGGAAAAAGACCTCATCGAAGTCATTATTGGTTTGCGCCATGTATGTTCGCACAATACTGCTCTTTCGCTCAAGTCGACGCACCAGCAATGTTTCAAGCCACAATCGACGAATAGTTTCATCTATGGTGGCAAATTGCTCCTCGCAAGAGATCCATTGCTTCGATTCTTGCAGCATTTTATAATTGTTGGCATAATGCGAATTGTAACGCAATTCTGCAGTCGGTATAACGGAACCGTTTGATCTTTCAATATCTTTATCGTTGACGGCTACCAGGTGCAAAATTACATTATCGTATGCCTTATCGGAATTGTGCCCATGCACATTCCAATCCGATGCCTTTATATGTATCTCCACGCACCCGGCCCATTCCGTCTCTCCAATTTTCACTCGGGCATTAAAAAAATCGGGGCCTGCATCCTGATTATGAATACCCACAGATAATACAGAAATTGGTTCACCTGTAGCTGTTTTTAGCGCGGAGCAATCGAATAATTTATATTTCCAGATGTGATGCAAAAATTTCTCGTCCATAATAATCTGATAAAAATCAAAAAAATATTTTCATATATACCACTGTATAACTGCTACTTAAAGATAGCGTTAAGGCAAAACTACAAAAAATGTATGGATCAATTAAACCATTGGGCATTTCGTCTATCATAGATACAAAATAACCAATAAAATATTTTACCATGAAAAAAATTGCATTATTAACACTAGCAGCAGTACTTATTTCGGGCAGCATAGTAAATGCTCAACGAGGACAACGGAATATGGCAGCCAACGATGACAATCAGTATCGGAATTGCATGATTCCCGATTTAACAGATGAGCAAGAGCAAAAAATTACGGATTTGCGTAATGCTCATTGGAACAAAATGGCAGATTACCGTGCCGACTTGGACATTGCCCGAGCAGAATTACACAAATTGCGTGTAGCAGAAAATCCCGATGGCAAAGCAATGGATGCCAAAATTGAAAAAATGGGTGACATTAAAACGCAAATGCACAAAGCTTCGAGCAATCACAGATTGGAAGTTCGTGACCTGCTCACCGATGACCAAAAGGCATATTACGACAGCCGAGGAATGCGCAGAGGCGGTAAAGGCCACTTCCGTGGTGGACGCGGAAACAAAGGTGGAATGGGTTACGGTTACAATCAAGGCAGAGGTAATGGTCAGAGAAATGGAAGCGGCCATGGAAGAGGAATGCGAATGAGAGATGGAAGTTGCATACGGTATTAATCAAATTTAAAAAACTAGAAAAGGCCTTTCTGTTATACAGAGAGGCCTTTTTTCTGGTTTTATAATAATCGTTCTTATGGGTAATATACCAAATGCATTATATTTATTAACATGCTCCGATGGTGTTTTTATTTCAGCACAAAAGTTCCAAACACCCCGATAAATAATAGTGCCAGACTAATTCTCTTTTACCAAAGATAAGCGAGCGCTAATATTCGGCTATCGCCTTTCATAAATGTTTATTAAGGCATACGGAAACTACTCAAAAGCAACAAAGCTTGTT
>JAWOEM010000479.1:0-3114 GCA_046482785.1 Salinivirgaceae bacterium | reverse complement strand
AAATCTACGGGTAGAATACATGCACAAATTTGGCAGATTTTAAGTACCGGTAGAATTAGTATGAAAGAACCTAATTTAGCTCAAATTCCTTCTAAAGGGAGCGCGGAGGTTGAGCGGCTTGCTGGAGAAATCGGCTACCCCGTACTGCTGCGTCCCTCCTATGTGCTCGGGGGGCGGAGTATGGGAATTGCCTACACGCCGGAAGAGCTTCGCGAGTTCCTTCAGCGGGACATCGTTGTCTCGGAAGAACGACCCGTTCTCGTCGACCAGTTTCTCGAGGATGCCTTTGAGTACGATCTTGACGCGGTCTCAGACGGAGAAAATGTGTATGTCGGCGGCATCATGCAGCATATCGAGGCGGCAGGCAAGAATATTCTCTCTATTTCCACAATAAATTAAGAGGTAATTCACGTGATGTTGACACCCGATGGGGACAGAGTGCCAACATACTATTCCGCCATACGCCATGGGGTAATTACAATGCAGGATATGCTTTTGCAATAAGTAGTCAACTCAATTTACCCGGATTGGCAAAGCATCATGCCATCAGCATCGGCAATAACTGGCAAACGAAAATTTCCGGAGATGAAACCAGCTCATCAGCACCCTATCGAACTTACCAAAAGTTTAGCGACATGCTGAATCTCCCCAGAGGATATGAGTCAATATATAACGATGACTTATATGTTTTCAGGGGAACCTATCAAATGCCATTATGGAACCCCGATGTTTCGATTGCCGGAATGGCCTACATCAAACGCTTTCGGTTAAATGTCTTTTTCGATGCCGCCTACAGTAGCTATGAACTGGACATAAAGGAAACCGGAGAAATTTTTAATTTTTCGGATACTTTTACTTCATCGGGATTTGAAATATTAAGCGACTTTCATGCCTTTAGGTTTGTACTCCCTTTTAGCATAGGCTACAGAGGTGGTTTCAGAGATATTGACAACACGTTTTTTCATGAAGCTGTATTCTCAACCAGTTTTGATAATTTTCTGATTAACAACCAAAAGTAACAAACCCCGCTGCTTTCAATATTTCACAACATTAGTTATTAACAATAGACTTTTAGATCTTAGATAAACCTAATAATATTGATATTGTCCTTTTTAACTCGAACAATTTTTCAAGTATAAGCAATTGACTTGCAGTTTTTCTTGAAAAGCATAGCGAAGTATTGTATTAACAGGCTGTTATGCAGAATCACGTTTAAGCTTGAAAACGGTAATTTCAGGTGGCATTCCAACACGCGCAGGCATTCCCAAATAGCCAAGCCCCCGGTTAACATACAAAAGTTGTTTTCCTACCTGGTACAAACCAGCCCAGCGTTTAAATTTATATTGGGCCGGACTCCAGTTAAAATTGCCCAGAGCAACGCCAAACTGCATGCCATGTGTATGACCGGCAAGTGTAATATCGTAATTCTTTTTCCCTACTACTTCCGCATCCCAATGGTCGGGATCGTGCGACATCAATATTTTAAAAGGAGCATCTCCAACCTTATTCCAGGTTTTTTCGAGATCCCCATACTGAGGAAACGGCGGATGGCCCCAATTCTCAACACCACTAATTGCTATTTTCTGTCCGCCTTTCTCCAGGGTTACCGATTCGTTTCGCAGGAGCTTAAATCCAAGTCGTCGATATCCCGACAAAATACTTTTGAAATTGGCTTCTTTTCGCTGTTGTGATGGCCAGGTGCTATAATCGCCATAATCGTGATTGCCTAAAATTGCATACTTCCCAATACCTGCTTTCAGCTGACCAAACACTTCTTCCCAATTTCTGATTTCACCGGCAAAGTTATTCACCAAATCACCTGTAAACAATACAATATCAGGATTTTCTGCATTGATTAATTCAACGGCTTCTTTAAGTGGTTTACGATTGGTACCAAAACTTCCCAAATGCAAATCTGATATTTGAACAATCCGCAAACCGTCAAAAGCTTCTGGCAGGTTTGGAAATGATAGTTTTACATGATGAGTATAGAAAGCAAACCGTCCTTTAAGTACACCAAACAAAAGTGTTACAAAAGGTGCAGTTGCCATAATAATGCCAATCTGACTAAGAAATTTGGCTCTTGTAATTCGGGGATAGTGTCGTTTAGGTTTTTTGGCAGCTTTTCGGGGTATAGCAGCCGGTAGCATCCCAATTCCATAAACCAATAAAAAAACAAGCTTTGGCAGATAAATTAGAAGAAAAAGTGTGAGAAATCCGCTAAATGCATTGTAAACCTGATAACCAGAAGCCTCGGGGACCAATAAACCAAAAATAAAAAAACCAATTAGAAATACAACCGGACTGACACCAAAGCCTATAATACCAAGCCATTTACGTAACCCACTCAGGGGTTTTTCTTTATTACACAATCGCCATAAAAGCCAATCAATAACTCCTACCAACAGCACTAAAACCCACAAATATATCAGATGGTATCTCATTCTATTTCTTTTTAACCCAAGCCATTTACGCTAACCTTAAAAAAAGGTTATTGTTCTAAATAAATACTCAGAAACGGTTTTAAGGCTTTGAATGAGCATTTTTTTAAAAAGTGAACTTCGCCCTCGCCAGAAACTACCCTCCTTCAACCAGAATGCCTCAAACCGCCTCTAACTAAATGATATTGAACGCAGCAAATGTAATGCCGTTACAATAAAGGTGATTTAAAAAGAAGTTAAAGATCTGTAAATTTATTATCACACCTGATTTTATTGCCTAAAGACCAATCTTATGCAATCTTTAAAAAAACAGGCATCAATATATTGTTGTATTTTTAGAAATGACATTAAATATTCATTCGTACAAAATATAGTTAAGTAATTGGTCGAATGGAACTCTCGATGAATCGAAGATCGGCGATAGCCAATTTTGTTCATGCCCTTTTGAGAATTTGGCACTCCAAAATTCATGTTCGTTTCATTCGTTTAAAATTTTGTAATTATCTGATAAAAAACTAATTAAAAATTTGAGAACGAATGGAACCGCTTCGCTCTCGCATAATGACGGTAGCTTCACAGGTAAAAAAGACACTAGCCTCTTTGAAAGGAAGTCAGGGTACTTTGAGGCTTTACGCAACACAGACCAGAGATGAAGAAACAAAATCAGTGTATG
>JAWOEM010000294.1:0-3959 GCA_046482785.1 Salinivirgaceae bacterium | reverse complement strand
ACCTAAAGAATTATAAATCATGAAATTATTGACAAAACTAATTATTGTACTATTAACATTTGGAACTACATCGTGCTCTCAGGGTTCCAATTTCGACAGGTATTTTATGGATAAAACGTTGCGTTTCGACTATTTCCATACCGGCAATGCCGAAACAGAACATTTCGCTCCCGACCAAGTTGTAAGCGATGGCATTTGGGCAGGAAGCACCACAAACCTAATAGACAAGCTACGACTGGGAAAATACTTTTTTGAGATACAAGACCTAAAGAGTGGAAAAACCGTATACTCACGAGGCTTTGCCAGCATTTACGGGGAATGGGAAACAACACCTGAAGCAAAAAAACAATGGGGCGCGCACCATGAATCTATACGGTTCCCATGGCCTAAAAACGATATTAAAATTGTGTTCTATAAAAGAGATGAAAACTACGAATTTGCAAAAATTTGGGAACATGAGCTTAAAACAGACCATTGGCGTACAAACAAAGCCATTCCGGCAAAATCGAAAATAACGAAAGATGTTCATATTTCAGGAGATCCAAAGCAAAAGGTTGACATAGTGTTACTCAGCGAAGGCTACACCCAGGCCGAGATGCCCAAATTTCATGAAGATGCCGCAGCATTTGCGAAAGCACTTTTCGCAACCGAACCTTTTGCCAGCCGAAAAAACGACTTTAACATCCGCCTTGTGGAGGTTCCGTCGCCGGAATCGGGATTAGCGCATCCACATCAGGATATTTTCAGGCGATCGGCACTGAGCGTTACATATGGGATATTTGATTCGGAACGCTATGCACTGGGCTTCGATAATAAAAAAATCAGAGATGCTGCGGCAAATGTACCATACGACCATACAGCCATAATTATGAACGACAGCATATACGGAGGCGGAGGAATTTATAATTTGTATATTACGGCTGCTGCCGATAATGCTTTCGACAGCTATTTATACGTACACGAGTTCGGGCACCATTTTGCCGATTTGGCCGATGAATATTATGCTTCATCGACGGCATACGAAATGGGCTCTTCGGTGCAGGAACCATGGGAACTAAACGTAACTACCAAAACCAAACGAGAAGAGATTAAATGGGGAGATTTGATAGCCGAAAGCACTCCAATTCCCACCCCATGGGACAAAGAAAAATTCGATAAGCAAAGCATTGAAACCCAAAAGGAGCGCAACAAACTTCGGGCAGCAAAAACGCCCGAACATAAAATGAACAATTTCTTTAAAGCCCAGCAAGAGCGAGAAGAAGAGCACTTGGGAAATATTGAACATGCAGGAAAAACCGGATTGTATGAAGGTGCACAGTACCATAGCCATGGGGTATATCGTTCGGCACCCAACTGTATTATGTTTACCCGAACAGATCACTTTTGCCCGGCATGTCAGCATGCCATTAATAAGGTAATAGACCAATATGCAAACTAATATCGAATGAGAAAAAGCTGCCTGAAAATACACTAAAGCGACGCATACAACATCGTATTTTCAGGCAGCTTTTTTTTTGAAGACTGTACCGAAATAACTGCGTTAAAAGCAATCTACTTCTACATTACAATCATTTGCGTTTAAGTTCCTTAAAAATAGCCGTTTTCATTTCATTAAATTCATCCATTCTGAATAAACGGGTCAAAAAAATAATGCGCCCTTCACGATCAATGACCACATTTCGAGTAACGCCTGCTTGTTTTAAAGCAAATTTTCCAAAGATATCGGCATTAAGATCTAATGCCAGCGGATAGGTAACACCAACTTGGTTCTTGAAATCAATAACTTTATCCAAAGGTTCATCACGGTCAATACCAATCACTTTCAGCCCCATAGCCTTTCCGGGTTTCCATACCTCTTGTTCGATATGAGGCATTTCGCGGCGACAAACCCCACACCACGATGCCGTAAACTGAAGCATAACCACGTGTCCTCGTAAATCCGACAATTTATATGTATCACCATTTGTTTCACGAATAGTAAAGTCCGGAGCCATATCCCCCACCCTGACCAAATACTGATGTTCATAAACGGTTTGTGAATGTGTGCAAATTCCAAATGCAACGAATACAAATACAAACCCAATCTTCAAAAAAGTACTCATAAAAAAGTGTTTTATTCTGTTTATGCTAGAATACAAATTTTAGGCCGCCAAAACAAAAAACAAACTATTTGATATTAAAAAAACCTTTCAAACCACATCAACCTCTTCACAGCCGGGGGCAATATTCCAAACACAAACCTTATCTACTAAACTGACAAAATGCAACTTATGAGAAAAACACCAATATAGCTGCATTCCACAAAGAATAATTCGCACAATATTGAGTAAACTCGATATTCTTGAACCCTAAAAAATTATATTTATTTTGGTCCATATATCGGGGCACACATTTTAGTAGCGTCATTCAATTACTTGCTTTCTATAGTGGTTGTATACCGGCGTAAATGGATAAGAATTTTTTACTATTCCCTTCAAAATAAAAAAAGGGGAGCCGAAGCCCCCCTTTTGTATATCATTGAAGATTAGATTACTCGATAATCAATCTCATTGTTTTAGTTTCTGCATCTGTTTTTGCAGTAACGAAATAAAGTCCCTGAGTTTGGTCACTCAAATCAAGAGTTCCTTGATTGTCTACAATGCGAGTTACAATTACTTGTCCAATTGCGTTGGTAACAGTTACTTCACACTGATTCTCAGTTCCAATAGTTATAACACCTTTAGTTGGGTTTGGATAAATGTTGAAGCTAGTTAAAGAATTTGTTTCATCCAATCCTACAGGAACAGCATCATTTATTGTTATGTCTTGATCGCTGATTGAGAAGGTGAGTGCGTCGTCTGCTGCTTCTGGGTATTCATTAGAAACAACCGGAGTACCTTGTGTAACTTGATATCTGTATTCATAGTCACCTGGATCAATATTAGGTACAGTAACAGTGTAAACTAAATCACCATCTTCATCCAATAATTTAAGTGCAGCTACACTGTTTGCAGCTGGCCATGCATCAAAATCAGCAATACCGTCAGTTCCATCAGCAGTAGCACCTGTTAACCATATAAAATCAGTTGTAGGATCGAATCCTGTCCATTCTTCAACATCGAGATTAAAAGTTGCGCTCCACTGTAATACTAATGATACGTTAACAATAGGATCGTCATTATCAACAATCACTTCATCAGTAACATCAACATATCCGTCAGCAGATATTGTATATTCATAACTACCACCGTCAAGTACTATATTAGCTGAACCATCACCATCAGTTGTAATGGTAGAACCATCAATAGCTATTGAAGCTCCTTCATATGGGTTGCCTGCTTCATCGGTTACGTTAAATGTAACAGTTCCGCCATCAAAAGAAAGATTTCTATACGTGATATCGTCTACATAGAATTTTGGAGTTCCTGAATCTGCTCCTGCAAAGATATCAATTCCGCCAAGGTTTTCAGTATATTCCCATGAGGTAATATAGTTTCCATTAATTCTGAAAGAAGCATGATTATTGTCAAGATCGATAATCAACTCAACAAGTTCCCATGAATCCTGCGTATAGTTAAAGGTTTCTCCTCCGTTAACATCAATAGTTCCTGTTCCATCCTGAAGGAAATATGTTTCAAATGCGAATACTTCGCCAGGAGTACTTTCTCCTTGGAAATTAAAATATCCTTCGTAGTCTGCACCACTTTCTACGTATGTATAGAATCCAACATAGAAAAGCCCTTCTGCTTTATCACCAAGTGGGAATATCATATCATCATTACCACCATCGGCAATCAACATAGATTTTGTAGGACTATTGGCAAAATCATCAGAAACTGCAGCGTCATCATCTCCACCACCGTCGGCACCTGTCCAAGTTTCCCAGTAATCTGAACTGGCAGCAACTAAATCGCCTACTTCATAAGATTCAAAATCATCATTGAAGAGCAACATACCTGCAGGTATCAATTCCATTGTAG
>JAWOEM010000253.1:0-9180 GCA_046482785.1 Salinivirgaceae bacterium | reverse complement strand
CCGAAAATACAAATCTTACCCGGCAGGGCAGTCGTTGGATCACCACACTCACGCTCGATCCGGGGAGTTATCAGTACTTAATTGTTGCCGATGGCGTTGAAATGCGCGACCCGACTAATGCCGATAGCGTTAGCAATAATATGGGTGGTTTTAACTCGTTGTTGACTGTTGGCGAAGAACGTGAATTACCTGCGCCACATCTTACTGCTGTAGAGGCCGATGGAAGTAAACTTCATGTGCGAGTAAGCAATGCTACAGATCAGTTGCTTGTTTTTGTAGGGAACAAAGAGGTGCCCGAGACCTTTTATAATCAGCAAAAAAATGAAGTTGCACTTACTATTCCCAACGAATTAAGAAACCGCGAGCGCGCATACGTGCGCATGTTTGCCGCCAATGAAGGTGGGCTTTCGAACGATTTGTTGGTGCCGCTGCACAATGGCCGGGTGCTAACCAATACCGAAAATCTGAAACGGACAGATTTTGAAGCGGCTACTGTTTATAACGTGTTTACCGACCGCTTTTATGATGGGAATCCTGAAAACACATGGACAATTGATGACCCCACTATCCTGCCAAAGGCAAACTATTTTGGTGGCGATATTGAGGGTGTAGTCAAAAAAATTGAAGATGGTTATTTTCATAAATTAGGTATCAATACCATTTGGATTTCACCTTTGGTGAAAAACCCCGAAGGGGCATTTGGCAAATACCCGGAGCCTGAAACCAGTTTCTCGGCCTACCACGGATATTGGCCTATTTCATTCACGCAAATTAATCCTCATTTTGGAACAAAGGCCGATTTGCACAAGCTGGTAGAAACGGCGCACAAAAATGAAATGAATGTATTGCTCGATTTTGTGGCCAATCATGTGCACGAAGAGCATCCGGTAATTCAGGAAAATCCGCATTGGAAAACCGAACTTTACTTGCCCGATGGCTCATTGAATACCGAACGGTGGGATTCGCACCGACTTACAACCTGGTTCGATGTGTTTTTGCCCACGCTCGACCTAACCAAGCCCGAGGTTGCCGAAATGCTTACCGATTCGGCGGTGTACTGGATTAAAGAGTATAATTTAGATGGCTTTCGCCATGATGCCACCAAGCATATTCCCGAAACTTTTTGGTGTAGGCTTACACAAAAATTATGCGTGCAAGTAGCAATTCCCGAAAACCGACGACTGTATCAACTGGGAGAAACCTATGGCTCGCCCGAGTTAATTAGCAGCTACGTAAATTCCGGTCAGCTCGATGCTCAGTTCGATTTTAATATGTACGATGCCATAGTGGGGGCGCTTGCAGGTGGTAGGAATTTTGGCGATTTGGAAGCTGAAATACAAAAAAGCCTCAACTATTACGGCGCGCATCACCTTATGGGAAATATAACCGGAAACCAGGATCGGGCACGTTTCATAGCCTACGCTTCCGGCGCAGTAAGCTTCGAAGAAGATGCAAAAAAAGCTGGATGGACGCGCCAAATAAACGTGGAAGATACGGTCGGATACCAAAAGGCAGCCATGCTAAACGCTATTGTGAGCACATTGCCCGGTTTGCCCGTAATTTATTATGGCGACGAAATTGGTATGGTTGGAGGCAACGACCCCGACAATCGGCGAATGATGCGTTTCGATAGCTTAAATGCGCACGAAGAACAATTGAAAACCATTACTTCCGGCTTATTTAAGTTCAGGCGCAAGGCTTTACCGCTTATTTACGGCGATTTTCAGACAGTGAGCGTGGCCGAAAAACAAATGGCCTATTTGCGCACGTATTTGGAAGAGTCGGTGCTGGTGGTTGTGAATAATGCTGCCGACAAAATGGCTGTTGAAGTGGCTAAGCCCGAAAACTTCACCACTGAAAATATTCAATCGCTAATGGGAAATCAGGTGCAGGTCAATGAAAATGAACTATCGGTTACCGTTCCCGCTTATAGTTTTGAAATTATATCAAATGTAAAATAATTAGTGCCTTTCGAGTATCGCTAATTTTTAATGTTTAGGCTGATGATTCGAACGGTTTATATCAAATTCAAATACGAATAAAAAATGAAGAAACTACTCATTATGTCGCTAATTTCGTTGTCATTTATTTTTGGTGGTTGTAACCAATCGGCCAAAAACCAAGTCGAAGCTCAGGCTGCAAAGGCCGATCCGGTAGAAGCGTCGAAATCGGCAACTATTTACGAAGTAAATATTCGCCAATATACTCCCGAGGGTACCATCAACGCGTTTATTCCGCACGTGTCCCGGCTGAAAGAATTGGGTGTGGATATTTTGTGGATTATGCCTGTTCACCCCATTGGGGAGAAAAATCGCAAGGGTTCCATGGGAAGCTACTATGCAGTAAAAGATTATAAGGCCATAAATCCGGAGTTTGGCACCAAAGACGATTTTCGAAAGTTGGTACAAACGGCACACGACAACGGAATGCTAATTATTCTCGATTGGGTGGCCAATCATACAGCGTGGGATCATCCGTGGATAGAAAAAAATCCCGAGTGGTACACACAGGATAGCACAGGCAAAATAATTGCACCCGTGGACGATTGGTCCGATGTGGCCGATCTGAACTACGATAACGCCCAAATGCGCGCTGCAATGATCGATGCACTGGTGTTCTGGGTGAAAGAACTCGACATTGACGGCTATCGATGCGATGTGGCCGGCATGGTTCCTACCGATTTTTGGGAAAATGCCCGCGACGAAATGGAGAAGGTGAAACCCGTATTTATGTTGGCCGAAGCCGAAGAACCGGATTTGCACAAAAAAGCATTCGATGCAAATTATGCTTGGGAACTTCATCATATAATGAACAAAATATCCAGTGGCGAGCAAAATGCTTCTCACTTGCGTAAATATTTCAAGAAAGAGCCCACACGGTTTGCCGATAGCGTTTACCGCATGGCATTTACAACAAACCACGATGAAAACTCGTGGAATGGAACTGTTTTCGAGCGCATGCCCAATAGTTACAAATCGTTTGCCGTATTTACCTACGCTGCACCGGTTTTTCCGTTGATTTATAGCGGTCAGGAGGCCGGAATCGACAAGCGTTTGCGTTTTTTCGAGAAAGATACCATCGAGTGGAAAGAGCACGAAATGGCACAGTTGTATAAAAAACTGAACTTGTTGAAAGCCGAAAATCCGGCGCTTTGGAATGGTCGCTATGGTGGAATTATCAATGTATTGAAAACCAACCACCGCTCGCGCATTTTTGCCTTCGATCGTCAGAAAGACCAAAATCAGGTGTTGGCCGTTTTTAATTTGTCAGATACAGCCACAACCGTAAAGTTCAAAGGAGTGAAAGAGGGTAAATTGTATACCGATGCCTTTACAGGTCAGGAAATTTCTACCGATACACCGTTAAGCATAGAGCCGTGGGGCTATGTGGTAGGATTAGCAAATGACGAATAAATGAGTACCAAATGAAATATTTACTTAGTATCAGCAAGAAACCCACCTATTTTTGGGCGTGCCCAGTAATAAAACTTCAAGAACAAGGCTGGGGCATTTTGAAAATCAAGGAGTTTACTTTCGTAAGTAACTGTTTTCAAAATGGTCATAACGCAGTTATTGGAGTTTTCTTGCGGGCACTACTTACTGCAATAATATCGCTGCTAATAATGATGAATGCAAATGCCGAAAACGGACGAGTGGAGCGCGTGGAGCCGGAAAACTGGTGGACGGGCATGAACGATAATCGCCTGCAACTATTGGTGTATGGCGAAAATATGGGGCAAACAACGCCCGAAATCCATACCGATGGATTAAAACTGGTTAAAGCACACGCTGTAACCAACGAAAATTACTTGTTTGTCGATTTGGAAATTGCACGCAATGCCAAACCCGGCCGTTATACCATTCAGTT
Source organism: Salinivirgaceae bacterium (assembly GCA_046482785.1). Classification (GTDB taxonomy): domain Bacteria; phylum Bacteroidota; class Bacteroidia; order Bacteroidales; family Salinivirgaceae; genus Salinivirga. The sequence continues at coordinate 5,313 of JAWOEM010000253.1, read as the reverse complement.
TAAAGAAAATGGCAAAGTGGTAGATGAGGTTGATTACGAGCTGAAAGAACGTTCCGTGCAAAAACGCGGATTTTCAGCGGCCGATTTTATTTATTTGGTCATGCCCGACCGGTTTGCCAATGGCAACCCCAAAAACGATAGCATGGACGGCATGCTTGAGAAGGCCGATCGTACAAATCCCGATGGACGGCACGGCGGCGACTTGCAAGGGGTGATCGATCACCTCGACTATATGAAAGATTTGGGAATGACTGCCATTTGGTTGAATCCGTTTTTTGAGAATAATATGGACGATTATTCTTATCACGGCTACGCCATTACCGATTTCTATAAAACCGATCCCCGCATGGGAACAAACGAACTGTATCGAGAACTCGTACAAGAAAGTCATGCCAAAGGGTTAAAGGTAATTATGGATGTGGTGGTAAATCATTGCGGAATTAACCATTGGTGGATGAACGATTTGCCCACAGACGATTGGGTTAATAACCACAAAAAGTTCCAAACTAACTATCGTGGTTCTGTTATTGCCGATCCACATGCTTCGAACTACGATCGCAACAAGTTTTCTACCGGCTGGTTCGTAGAAACCATGCCCGATTTGAACCAAAATAACCCGTTTTTGGCGCAATACCTTATTCAAAATATGATATGGTGGATCGAATATTCCGGAATCGACGGCCTGCGCATGGATACACAGCCTTATGCCGAAATCGACTTTGTTTCGAAATACGCCGAGCGCATTAATTTGGAGTACCCTGATTTTACCTTGTTGGGCGAAACGTGGTTGCAGAAAGTAGCGCTAACGGCCTATTTTCAGCAGAATAGTCCAGTGTCTGGTAAGTACAATTCCAATATTCCAACCAATACCGATTTTCCAATGTACTATGCCATAAAAGATGGCTTAAACCAAGAAGATGGATGGACAACCGGACTGGCTCAAATTTATTACGTGCTGGCACGCGATTTCTTGTACAGCGATGCCGGTAAAAATGTAATTTTTATCGATAATCACGATTTAGACCGATTCTACTCTTCTGTAAACGAAGATTTGAAAAAGTTTAAAATGGGGCTGGGGATTTTGCTCACCATGCGCGGAATTCCCATGATGTACTATGGCGATGAAATTTTAATGACCGGGTGGGAGCACGAAGGTCATGGCCACATTCGCGAAGACTTTCCCGGAGGATGGAGTGGCGATAAACGAAATGCTTTTACAGCTGAAGGACGTAAGGCTAATGAAAATGAGGCATTTAACTTTATTCGCAAAATAGCACAATGGCGCCAAACGTCCAACGCCGTAACGCAAGGCGGATTAACACATTTTGTGCCCGATAATAACACCTATGTGTATTTCAGACATACCGATGATGAAGCTGTGATGGTGCTGTTGAACAATCATCCGAAAGAACAACGTACCATAACCGGAGATCGGTTTGCCGAAATATTAAGTCAATACAAGTCGGGGGTCGATGTGGTTACAGGCAAAACCATCGAAAATTTAAACGAATTTAAACTAAACGCAAAAAGTATTACGATTATCGATTTGAAAAAATAATATGCATATCCGTTTTTGTACCTAAAAAAGAACCAGTGTAGTGAAAATCAATTGTTCTGCCCCTGATCCGCCAGTTGGCGGAAGCAATTGATTTTCTTCACACCCGCCAGCTGGCGGACAATGGGGCAAATGAAGAAAATCAAAATTGAATTAGGTACAAAAGCGGATAACCATTAAAAATAAATACCAAAATATGACTTTTTCATAAAGTGATTTTAGTGAGGCGTGAAGGCTTTTGCAATTGGCGATGAAACTATTGCCGATTGTGAAGCCTTCTTTTTTACTTGCGAATATGGGGTTACTATATGTTACTCGACAAAAAATGAATACTATGCAACAATATTTCAGATTTCTATGGGTGGCGCTATTTGTAATGTGTGCGGAACTGGTTTCCGGGCAGGTTATTACGTCCGATCCGCTTTATCCTGTGCCGGGCGAACCGGTTACGCTAACATTTTATGCCAATAACGGAAATGGCGCACTTGCCGGGCACACCGGCGAATTGTATGCCCACACCGGCGTAGTTACCGATGAAAGCAGCTCTACCAGCGATTGGAAGTACGTGGTAACGGAATGGGACGAAAATATCGAGAAAACACAATTAACTTCTCTGGGCAATGATGCGTGGGAGCTGACCATTCAGCCCGATATTTATTCATATTACGGTGTGCCTGCCGATGAGGAAATTTTGCAGCTGGCGTTTGTCTTTCGAAATGCCGATGGCACTGTAGTGGGGCGCGATACCGATGGCGGCGACATTTTTGTTAACGTGTACGGAGATCCGTATCATCCCACATGGAACGCACCCAACCCCGCAACCATCTACAGCATTGGCGATCAGGTAACCGTCGATGTAGTGGTGCTTGCCGCAAATGCACTTACGCTCGATATTGATGACCAAGAAGTGGCTTTCGCCGATGGCAATTCGTTAACCCACACATTTACGGTAGATAATGCCGGCGACTATGAGTTGGTGCTGCACGTGGAAGCGCCCGATAGTGTGTATTCCGATACCATTTCGATTTTTGTGCGCTCCGAAACCCCGGTTGCCGAACTGCCGTTTGAGGGATTGAAAGATGGAATAAACTACATCGACGACCAAACGGTAACGCTCGTTTTGTATGCGCCACACAAAGAGTTTGTGGTGGTCAATAGCAGCTACACCGACTGGCAGCTTTCCCAAGAGAACCAGATGTATCGCACACCCGATAGTTTGCGGTATTGGATAACATTCGAAAATGTGGAGCCCGGCCGCGAGTATGCATTTCAGTATATTGTCGATGGCGAAATTACCATTGCCGATCCATACACCGATAAAGTCCTCGATCCGTGGAACGATCAATACATTCCGTCATCCACATATCCCTATTTAATGGAGTATCCGCACGGACATGCCGAGGGAATTTTGAGCGTATTCGAAACAGGGCAGGAGCCATACAATTGGCAAATCGACTCGTTTGAGAGGCCGGCCAACGAAGAACTTGTTATTTATGAGCTACTCGTGCGCGATTTTGTTGAAGAAGCTAATTATCAGACGTTAATCGATACCATTGCATATTTAAAAAATCTGGGTGTAAATGCCATTGAACTCATGCCCGTAAGCGAGTTCGAAGGCAACAGCAGTTGGGGATACAATCCCTCATTTTATTTTGCGCCCGATAAGTATTACGGCACAAAAAACGATCTGAAAGCCTTTGTCGATGTTTGTCACCAAAACGGTATGGCCGTTATTTTAGATATGGTTTTGAATCATTCTTTTGGTCAGTCGCCCTTTGTGCAGCTATATTTCGATGCCGCTGCCGGCGAATACGGCGAGCCCACGGCAGAAAATCCATGGTATAACCGCAATTCACCCAACCCGACCTACTATTGGGGGTTCGACTTTAATCACGAAAGTGAACAAACCATCGAATTTGTAAGTCGTGTAAATAAATACTGGCTTACGGAATATAAATTCGATGGTTTCCGGTTCGATTTTACCAAAGGATTTACAAATACACCCGGAGAAGGTTGGGAATACGATCAGGCGCGTATCAACATTTTGAAGGCTATGGCCGACACAATTTGGAATACTGCGCCGGGAGCCTACGTTATTTTGGAACACCTTACCGACAACTCGGAGGAGCGTGTGCTGTCGAATTACGGAATGCTGCTTTGGGGGAACATGAACCATGCTTACAGTCAGGCATCGATGGGCTATACGCAGGAATCGAGCCTCAGTGGTATTTCCTATAAAAGCCGATCGTGGACCAAGCCACACCTGGTGGGCTACATGGAAAGTCACGATGAGGAACGGCAAATGTTTAAGAACCAAGAGTGGGGAAATGGCACCATAGTTTATGATATTACGCAACCTGAAATTGGGTTGCGGCGTGGAGAGCTCACCAGTCTCTTTTTTCTCACTGTGCCCGGGCCAAAAATGATTTGGCAATTTGGTGAGTTGGGATACGATTATAGCATCGATTTCGACTGCCGCGTATGCGAAAAACCTGTGCGGTGGGATTATTGGGACGATGATTATAGACGACACTTATATCATTTCTACGCACAAGTTATTCAACTCCGAAAAAATTACAGCATTTTTCAAACCGACGATTTTACCATTCGTTCTACCGAAGATGTGAAAACCATTCACTTTGAGACCCCCGATACTGCGGCATTTATTGTGGGAAACTTTGGTGTAGAACCGCAGATGGTTACCCTCGATTTAGACGCACAATATACATGGTATAGCGTATTTGAAAAAAACATCGAGGTACAGCCCGACACATCATTTCTGTTGCAACCCGGGGCGTATCGCATGTATATCACACACCGTGTGCAAGAACCAGCGTGGCCGGCATTTCCCGGCGCCCTGACACCTGCCATTGAAGGTAGCGCACGCGTAAACGATACGCTGTTTGCAAATTATACGTTTTTCGATCTTGATGGCGATGAGGAAGCCACTTCGGAATACCAGTGGTACCGCTCCGATGACACATTGGGGACAAACAAAGAAATTATTGAGGGAGCCACATCGCGGTGGTATGTTCCCGTTATCGACGATGTGGAAAAATCCATTTCCTTTGCGGTAACTCCCGTGGCCAATAGCAGTGAATATGCCCGCGGATTACCAGCCGAGAGCCAATTAACAGAACCTGTACAAAATGCCGGCAGCAGCATCAATGTTTATCCCGTGCCGTCGCAAGGCATGCTTCAGTTAGAGAATGTAACCAAATACAGTACGGTAGAGCTACTAAATACTTCCGGGCAAATTGTTGATTATTGGCCTACCGACGGAGCCTATGCCGTATCAGTTAATGTGGCAGACCTTCAATCGGGCATGTACTTTCTTCGCTTTGTAGGATCCGGAGCATCCAAAGTTAAAAAAATAGTAAAAATTCCATAGTTGTTTTTGTTTTTAATCAATGAGAACAGCGCCTGATGCATAGTGTATCAGGCGCTTTTTGTTGAGTTATGTCTTTGGATTTACCACTGCCGTAAGACTTTATTACGCGGCTTATGTGAACCACTACCAAAGAAAAACGCTCCCTCAATTTTGCCCGCACCAAAAAAATAACGCATCTTCACATCGGCGAAGGCTTCCTGTTACCAATCGATAGAATTGCATGGCTCGCCCCTGTTCACGAATACTTTTATTAATTTTGCATAATATGAAAATTGAACAGAAGTACTATTTTTATTTAAAAAGGGATGGCTTACTTTCATCGGTCTAAGTTTGCTTTTTGCACTTGTAGGGGTTGCATATGTAATCT
>JAWOEM010000473.1:0-6152 GCA_046482785.1 Salinivirgaceae bacterium | reverse complement strand
CCGTGGGCCAGACGCTGGCGGTCGCCGCGCATGTCGATGGCTGGTTCTCGTCCAATCTCGACATCACCGGGCTGGCGCAGAAATACGGCGCGGTTCACAGCCACATCAAGCTCGCGACCGCGCCCGAGGACATGCGCGCCACGCGCATCGCCGCCGGTGAGGCCGATGCGATGATCGGCTGCGATCTCGTTGTCGCTGCAGGCGATGAAGCGCTTGCGAAACTCACGCAAGGCAGGTCCGTCGCAGTCACCGACAAGACTGTCGTGCCGACCGCCGAATTCTCGATGAACCCCGACTGGACTCTGAACGGAGACGAGCAGCTCCAACGCCTCACTCGCATACTGGGCGAGAACGCACGTGGGCTTGACGCGCAGATGCTGGCCGAACGCGTCATTCGTAGGAACGTTGTGCTACTTCATTGTCGTCTTCCCAATAAGCACCACCTAAGTCATGATTTGGGAAAAACGTTTCTTCTGTAGCTGCGTAGAAACTTTCAAAATTAAACATTCCACAGTGCGAAATAAATGCACTAAAACGCCCCTCATGGTGTCCGGCCAAATAGTAAACGGAATATCCGCCATAACTTGCACCCACTGCACCAATTCGCTTTTCATCAATAAAAGGTTCTGTTTTAATCGCATCTACTGCAGAAAGATAATCTTCAATATTTTGTCCGCTGTAGTCACCGGAAATTTGTCTGTTCCACTCCTGACCAAACGTAGGCAAACCTCTCCTATTAGGAGCAATAATAACATAATCGTTGGCAGCCATCATCTGAAAATTCCAACGATACGAGAAAAAGTGACTAACAGCACTTTGCGGGCCTCCCTGACAATAAAGCAATGCAGGATATTCCTTGTTTTCATCAAACTTGGGTGGATAAATAACCCAAACCAGCATTTTTTTGCCATCGGTAGTTTCGATCCAGCGCTCTTCGGAGCGTCCCATGGTTATGTGCTCATAAATGTGCTTATTGATGTGCGTTACCTGTCGCTCTTCTCCCGTTTCGACATTTATAGTAAAAAGTTCAGTTGCCATACTATGCTTCATTTTCGCACCCAGCAATTCATTGCCATTAACAATCGCCGATTGGTAGTTATGATGCCCTGAGGTAATTTGATCGACCTTTTTGGTATTGAGCGCCATTTTATAAAGCTGATACGTGGCATTTATTCCACTTACAAAGAAAATAGTCTGCCCATCTTCTGCCCATTGCACACCGGAAATATTCTCTTCGTAGTTTACAGAATAATTTTCAGCCATTTTTGCTTCAATATCATAAATAAACAGCCGATTTTTATCTGATTCGTATCCATCAGTTTCCATACTTTGATAGGCAATTTGCTTACCGTTTGGCGAGAATACCGGATAACGATCGTATCCCTTATTGGCTTTGGTAATATTGCTTGTTTCACCGCTAATTACATCATACAAATAGATATCTGAATTAGTCGACACCGCTGCATCTTTGCCAACAAGTTTTTTGCATGTGTAGGCAATTGTGTTTCCGTCTGGCGACCAGGTCATTTCGGTATTATCGAAATAGGGAGACATTGGTGCATCCCAAGGCTCATCTTTCATAATGTCGGTGGCTTTTTCAATAACGCCATTTCCAACTTGCGCATAAAAAATATGACTAAAACTTGCATCGTTCCAGTGGTTCCAGTGTCGATACATAAGATCGTCGGCCGCATACACTTCCACAAGCGGAAGGTCGGAATGCTTATCAGAAATATCTTTGACAACCTTCACCTCAGACGTAAATAAAATTCTCTTACCGTTGGGGCTGTATTCGAAGCTATTAATTCCGGTTTTGAAGTTGGTAACTTTCTCTACGCTACCTGAGCCTACTTTTGCCTTATACACCTGAGCATCGCCTTCGTGTGTGCTCACAAATGCAAACACATCGTTAGCAATCCATCGTTGGTTAAACTGCGAACCACCCAAATCGAGCATTTTCTGTGGCTCACCACCTTTAATCGGAATCATGTAAATGTTAGTACGGCTTTTGTTTGTTGGAACATCGTACTCCGACACGCCAAATAAAACATTTGTACCGTCCGGAGAAAGCTGCGGATCGCTAATTCGTTTGAATTTCCAGAGTATTTCGGGCGTTAACACTCCACCCTCTTTTTCGGCTTTTGTCAGTTCCAGATTAAACTCCGGAACGGGTTCATTTTTTTTGGTTGAGGGCTGAGAACAAGCACCAATCAACAAAAAGGCAATAATTGATATACAAAATAGATTTTTCATAATAATTTTGATTTTAGGAATTTCTTCAATACGGCAACAATCACTGCAAGCTGTATATATAAAATAGATTAGTACTATTTACGCTTCCGCTCCTCGCTTAATCGCGATAAGGCATCGTATGCCTCTTCAAAATCGGGATACACTTTTAACGACATATCGTAATGCGCCATAGCATCTTCCGGCTTACCCAACTCCTCGTAGCAAAGTCCCATACGATAAAAAGCCCGATAATCGTCAGGAAAACGGTCTATCACTTTCTGATACAAGGTAATAGCGGTATCGTAATTATTCTTATAATTTTCGTAAACATAGGCTGTATTGAAAAGAAAGTGTTGCATATCAGGATCGATCTCTTCCAACCCCTTACGATATAATTCTAATGCTTCTTCGTACATCCCATTATCCTGATAATACATAGCCAAATTGTACACAGCCTCAGGGTTATCGGGCTGTAACCGAATTGCATTCTCGTAATGATCTATGGTTTGCTTATTTCCTAGTTGCGCATAAACATACCCAAGCATTACATGACCATCATAATACTCCGGATCGTACATTACGGCCTTTTGCAAATCCTCTATCGCTTTATCGAACTCTCCAATTTGCTGAAAAATCATGCTGCTCATCAGGTACAATTCCGGGTTGCGTGGTTCAATGCGCGAAGCCTGTATTAATTGCGTACGGGCATCCTTTAGCTCCTCCATAGCCATTAATAAACGTGCAAGCTTAATTTTTACGAGCACATTTTCCGGAAACTTATCTTTCGCGCGTTGCAGTAATTCAAGAGAAATGCGTCCTTCACCCTGTCCCAATTCCAATTCTGCCAAATCTAAATAATATTGCGGTTCGTTGGGGTTCAATTTTTTGGCAATTTCCAAATCGTTTACTGCATTTTCAAAATCGCCAATTTGCACATAAAGCCTCGACCGCTGAAAAAACAGGGTGTCTTCCATTGGCGTTTTTCGTATTTCTTTCGAAATGCTATCGATCATCATGGCAAAAGGATCCACGGCTTCTTGCTTTGGCTTATCTTTTACCTCTGTACTTTTTTGGCCATCATTACATCCAATCAACAATGAAAAAATGGCGGCTACAATTAAAAATATTCTCATTATTTAATACTCTATCAGTTCTTTTAAAACTCCGGTGTTTTACCGGCTCCATGTTATATAAAGTACGCCAAAGGATTGTATCCTTTGGCGTACACTATTATTGTTCTATGGTATTCATTGCATCAACAATTTTCTTTTGCAATTCATCGGCCAACTCCGGGTTATCATACACCACTTGTTTAACTGCCTCACGTCCTTGCCCAAGTTTTGTATCACCGTAACTAAACCACGATCCTGCTTTTTTTACAACTCCATAATCCACTCCCAAGTCAATTATCTCTCCAACCTTCGAAATACCGATACCATACATAATATCGAATTCAGCTTTCCGGAATGGAGGAGCTACCTTATTTTTCACAATTTTGGCACGAGTACGGCTACCGACCATCTCATCGCCATCTTTTATGGTGCTAATTCGGCGAATATCAACACGAACAGAAGAATAAAATTTTAGTGCATTACCACCGGTTGTGGTTTCGGGATTACCGAACATCACTCCAATTTTTTCTCGCAACTGGTTAATAAATACACATGTGGTATTTGTCCGACTGATGTTTGCTGTTAATTTTCTCAGCGCCTGCGACATTAGGCGGGCCTGCAAGCCCATGCGCGAATCGCCCATTTCACCTTCAATTTCTGCTTTAGGCGTAAGTGCTGCAACAGAATCGACCACAAGAATATCAATTGCTCCCGAACGAATGAGCGAATCGGCAATTTCCAGCGCCTGTTCCCCATTATCGGGTTGCGAAATGTAAAGGTTTTCGATATCGACGCCCAATTTTTCGGCATAAAAGCGGTCAAAAGCGTGCTCTGCATCGATAAAAGCAGCAATTCCTCCGGCTTTTTGCGCTTCGGCAATTGCATGAATGGCCAAGGTTGTTTTACCCGATGACTCGGGGCCGTATATTTCAATTACCCGTCCGCGAGGAAAACCGCCAACGCCCAATGCGTAATCGAGGGCTATAGAGCCGGTCGAAATCGATGGAATATCTTCCACAACACGATCGCCCATTTTCATGATGGTTCCTTTTCCGTAGCTCTTTTCAATTTTATCGAGCGTCGCCTGTAATGCCTTCTGCTTCTCTGTATTTACATCGTTCGCTGCCTGTGATTTTGCCATATTATTATAGTTTTTCTAAAATCTGATTTGTATGATCTTTGGTTTTAACTTTTTTGAAGATATGTTCAATTTTTCCGTCTTCGTCGATAATAAACGTAGTGCGTAAGAGCCCCATACTTTTCTTTCCATACATATTTTTCTCTCCCCACACACCGTATTTATTGATAACCTCCTTATCGGGATCGGCAATAAGGTTAAATGACAAATTATATTTTGCAATAAATTTCTGGTGAGATTCAATACTATCGGGGCTTACGCCAATTACTTCGAATCCTTTTTCGGTAAGATCGGCATAGTTATCGTTTAAGTTACACGCCTCGGCAGTACATCCGGGAGTATTATCTTTAGGATAGAAGTACAGAATAACCTTTTTCCCTCGAAAATTTGTCAAGGAAATAGGCTCATTACTCTGATTTAAAGCTTCAAATTCGGGGGCTTTATCGCCAACATTCAATGTTATCATAGTCATTCATTTAATGGGTTAAAATTAATAAAAAATAATAAGTTGTAATGAATTATGACATCGGAAAGGTAAGAATTGTTTATACAGATTTGAAAACAATGAAATCTAAAACACAAAAAATCGTGAATTTGTCGACTTAAACCCGAAAAATTAGTTTCGCTGCGCCCTTCGGTTGGGTATTTCTAAGCCGGGGTTACCTGAAAGATATGAGAATTTTCAGCAAACTATCCACATAATGATACAGAAAAAAGAAAGGCCGCCCATTAGGCAGCCTTTCTATAACGAGAATTATTTTATTAAATTTCCCATGTATCTCCGGAGTTCAACAGGTCATCCATACATTTAATCTTGGATTGACTTTGTACTTCTTCGATCTGGTTTACCAGACGTTCTTCATAAGTAGCAGATTTTACGGCACGAATGATACCGATGGCTACGGGATATTCAGGATATTTCATATTGGCAAGCATGAGGTGCATGCCCGGATTTACCTCATAAGCATCATGTGTAAGAATATCTTCCATTGTATACCCCTCTTCTCCAATGGTTACAACTTTCAGCTTTAACCCATCGCGGATAAGACCTTTATTCATATCCTTACCAAAAAGCATTTTTTCACCATGCTTGAGGTGAATGGTTCGATCATCGCGTACTTTTTTGCCAATAACCTCTTCGTGAATTCCATCGTTAAAAATCACGCAGTTTTGCAAAATTTCTACAACTGAAGTTCCACTAAAGCGAGCTGCTTCATCGAGTATTTCTGTAGTTACCTTCACTTGCACATCGATCGCTCGTGCAAAGAAATGCCCTTGTGCTCCAATAACTAATTCGCCGGGGTGGAACGGCTGCTCAATTGTACCAAACGGAGACGTTTTCGATTTCGCTCCCAGTCTGGATGTAGGTGAATACTGCCCCTTTGTAAGACCATATATTTCGTTATTAAACAGCAACAAATTCATGTCGATGTTTCTTCTGATAACGTGAATAAAGTGGTTTCCACCAATTGCCATAGCATCGCCATCACCGGTAATTTGCCACACAGAGAGATCTGGGTTAGCAACTTTTAATCCGGAGGCAATAGCAGCACCACGTCCGTGAATACCATGAAAACCATAGGTATTCATATAATATGGAAAACGCGAGGAGCATCCAATACCGGAAACAACGGCATACTGTTCTTTGGGTAATCCAAGATTAACCATTG
>JAWOEM010000181.1:0-7220 GCA_046482785.1 Salinivirgaceae bacterium | reverse complement strand
ACTGATGAATAAGCTTGAAAGTTTATTTTAGTAACGGTAAATACGTTGGACAAAAACACAATATACAGTGACGGTTTTAAAAATTTAAATCAGATACATGGAGAAACAAACAATTCATAGCAGGCCCATCGTGTTTTTTGATGGTACATGTGGGTTGTGTAGTTTTAGTGTCCGGTTTATTGCTGAACACGATGCCGAAAAACGGTTTTTGTTCTGTCCCCTCCAATCGAAATTTGCAGACAAAATTATAGGCGAAACGGCCGAATCTCTATCTACGGTAGTTCTTTATCAAGACAATAAGCAATATACAGAAGCCTCAGCGGCTTTTGAAATACTAAAGCAATTGAAAACATGTTGGCGTTTTTTGCTTGTTTTTCGCGTGTTGCCCATGCGCTTTACAAATTGGATTTACCGAATTGTGGCCAAATACAGAAAACAGTGGTTTGGTACACCTAAAACCTGCATTTTACCATCTGTTGAGGTGGAATTTGTTGCGAATTACGACGATTAAACGGCCTCGCCCGGAAATTCATGAATTGCAAATTGACCTGTTGTGACGCGTACTCTCAGAATGCTATGGATGTGATTTTCGTTGAATTTTACTTCCTAATAATTTCTATTGCGCCGCCTAACCCCAGTTTTATTACAGATGATATTTGACCTTTTGTAACCTTATCTTGTTCGTATTCTGCTACATAATCGCAATTATCCAGTAGGTTTTGGTCTATTTCATCAAAAATGGAAGGTGTAGGTTCATTTGAAAAGTTTGCCGATGTTGATACAATTGGTCGTTTAAATTGCTTTATCAATTTTTCGCACCACGGATGGTTTACCACGCGTATGCCAATAGTGCCATCAGTTGCAATGAGGTTTGAGGCCAAATTTTTTGCTCCGGGCAGAATGATGGTTAGTGGCGATGTTGCTGTTTCGAACAAATCGAATGCTATTTCGGGAAATTCTTTAATGTAGGAGTATGCCCTTGAAAGGTCGTCGACCAGTATGAGCATACTTTTTGAAGCATCGCGCTTTTTTATTTTAAAGAGTTTCTCAACAGCTTGTTCACTGGTGGCATCGCAGCCAATGCCCCAAATTGTGTCTGTGGGATAGCAAATAACGCCCCCGTTTAGCAATGTTTCTTTTGCCTTTTTAATGTCGTCGTGCATAAAGTCTAAAAATAATTACCCTTGATAGTTTTTCTACTGGCCGAACTTCAATTTTTCTGTAATTTGCCACGCACTATATGGCCACATTATGCTCTCTCAGCGCTTCATTCAATGAAGTTTTTTTATCGGTGCTTTCTTTTCGTTTTCCAATAATGAGTGCACATGGCACATTGTAGGTACCGGAATTAAATTTTTTGGGAATCGAACCCGGAATAACTACCGAGCGTTCGGGAATTACACCGGAAAATTCTTTGGGTTCCGATCCGGTTACATCAATTATTTTTGTCGTTTTTGTAAGAACCACATTTGCTCCTAAAACGGCCTCCTTTTTTATGTGTACGCCTTCAACCACAATGCATCGGCTTCCAATAAATGCGCCATCTTCAATAATAACCGGTGTTGCCTGCAGTGGTTCTAAAACGCCTCCAATGCCCACTCCGCCGCTCAGGTGTACGTCACGCCCAATTTGTGCGCAAGAACCAACTGTAGCCCAGGTGTCTACCATGGTGCCGGTGTCCACGTAAGCTCCAATGTTTATGTACGATGGCATCATAATAACACCCTTTGCAACGTAGCTTCCGTGGCGGGCTATGGCATGGGGAACTACTCGTACGCCCTTTTCTTTGTAACCGTGTTTAAGTGGAATTTTATCGTGAAATTCAAATGGCCCCACCTCAATGGTTTCCATAGTACGCATTGGGAAGTAGAGAACTACCGCTTTTTTTACCCATTCGTTAATTATCCATTTTTCATTTACCGGCTCTGCCACGCGTATTTCTCCTGCATCGAGCATGTTGATAACCTCAGTAATAAGTTGTTGGCTTTCCTGATCTTTTAACTTGGTTCGGTCTTCCCAAATTTCGTCTATTTTGGTTTTTATTTCTGCTATTGTCATAGTGGTTGTTTTAATAGGTTCCTCTCTGTTGGGGGCCGATTCGTATTTTTTGAAGTGAATGTCTTTTATTCGGAGTTGTAAGTTTGTTTTGTTCCTGAATGTATTTTCATCGATGCTGTAGCAGATGCTGAAGTTTTCTTTGTTTGATACGTGAAGGTAATGTTCGGCCTGATTAAATGCAATTGACGGGAACAGGGTGTCGCCCCCTTTTTTGTCTGCAATCATTAGCTTTATGTGCTTGCCATCTTTACCCACAGTTCTGCTGAAACCCGAGTCGTAAAGGTTTTCGGTAATAAATACCGGCGTCATATTCTCCGGGCCAAAAGGTTCAAACTGCTTGAGAATTCGGAAAAACTTGTCGGTAATTTGGCTTAATGAAATGAGCGCATCAGCATGGATTTTTTGTATGGTTTGGTCGGGTTTAATTCTGCTTTCAACAATTTCTTCGAATCGTTTTTTGAAAATATTGAAATTTTCTTCCTTTATCGATAGGCCGGCAGCATACATGTGGCCTCCGTAATTTTCGAGTAAATCGCCACATTCGGTAATGGCATCGTAAATATTAAATCCATTCACGCTACGTGCCGATCCGGTAATGAGACCGTTTGAACGAGTGAAAATAATTGTTGGTTTGTAGTAATGCTCTACAAGCCTCGAGGCTACAATTCCAATTACTCCTTTAAGCCATTGTGGATTGTAGAGGACAATTGTTTTTTTATCTTGTAGTTTCTCTTGAATAACCAGATCTAAGGCTTCCCTGGTTATTTGGCGGTCGATATCTTTTCGGTTATTGTTTTCGTCATTAATTGAGCTGCTTATGGTTCGGGCTTCGTCCAGATCTGTGCTAACCATTAGGTCAACAGCTTTTTGGCCGCTGTCCATCCTTCCGGCAGCATTGAGGCGTGGCCCTATTTTAAAAACAATATCGGAAATCACAATATGCTTGTCGAGTTCCGATACTTCCATAACTGCCTTCATAGCAACGGAGGGGTTGTTGTTTATTTTTTTGAGCCCATAGTGTGCCAGTATTCGGTTTTCTCCAACCAGCGGTACAATATCAGAAGCAATGCTCACCGCAAGTATGTCCAGATACTCGTAAGCAAGTTCCATGTCTCTGTTTTTGTATTGCAGAAAGCCCTGAATGAGTTTGAACCCTACGCCGCAACCGCTTAACTCTTTGAACGGATAATGGCTGTCAGGCCTTTTGGGGTCTAAAATTGCATGTGCTGCCGGTAAAATTTCGTCCGGGGTGTGGTGGTCGCAAATTATAAAATCAATATTTTTTTGATTAGCCAATTCAATTTTTTCGATGGCTTTTATTCCGCAGTCTAATGCAATTACAAGCGATATATTGTTGCTTTCGGCATGAAGTATACTCTTTTCCGAAATCCCATAACCTTCTGTGTAACGATCGGGGATGTAGTATTCTATTTGTTCGTGAAATTTTCTGAGAAAGGAATACATCATGGCTACCGAGGTGGTTCCATCTACATCGTAATCGCCATAAACAAGTATTCGCTCATTGTTTTTAAAAGCTAAATCGATTCGTTCAACTGCTTTTTGCATGTCGACCATCAGAAATGGATCATGCAAATCCTCTAACTCTGGTCTGAAAAAAGCTTTTGCTTCATCGTAAGTTGTGATGTTTCGTTGCACAAGCAGTTGAGCCAGTGTTCTATCTATATCGAGTTCATTCGCCAGCTTTTCAATTTGTTCGGGATTGCCTTGTTCTTTTAAAAGCCATTTTTTCTCTTCCATAATGCAGCACTATTTTCTTCAGGTAGGTGTTGCGGCCTGACCCAAAAACGTAACAGACGCCACCCCAAAATGAGGCGTAAAGATAGTCATAATATTGATGCAAATAAAATCGAACTTGAACTAATAATGTGTATTTAATTAATGTCTTTTCTACCTAGCTACTAATGAGCTTTTCGCAATTTACTGATGATGTGATATTTTTGTATTAAAAATATAAATTTGATTTTTTTCTCCAAGTTATTTTATTGTTTGAATTTGTAGGGAATACAGAGATATCTTTAATAATTCCTTGCGAATTTTGGGTGTAATTTGGAATATGATAATTATTGATATGGGAGATATTTGTTGCGATCTGTATTGGTTAAGTCTTTAATTAAAGGGGATTGCCTGTTATCTTTTTAGTTTAAAAAGTTTCAGTGCATTGAAAACTTGGCTATCTTTGCACAAAAATTTTGTTATATGGCATTTTTAGATTTAAGCGAACAGGAAATAGTGCGCCGGAAAGCACTTGAGGAGTTGCAGAAAAGGGGTATAAACCCCTATCCGGCAGATAGGTACGATGTGTCTCATACATCTGTAGAAATTAAAGAAGGATTTACCGATGAGGAGTCTGCCATAAAGGACGTGACTCTTGCAGGTCGACTCATGAGCAGACGAATTATGGGAAAGGCTTCTTTTGCCGAACTTCAGGATGAGAAAGGACGTATTCAACTCTATTTTAATCGCGACGAAATATGTGAAGGTGAAGATAAGGCCTTGTATAACGATGTTTTTAAAAAACTGCTCGATATTGGTGATATTATTGGTGTTAAAGGCGATGTGTTTAAAACACGCATGGGCGAAATATCGGTAAATGTGCGTGAATTTGTTGTTCTTAGCAAATCGCTGCGCCCGTTACCGATAGTGAAAGAAAAAGATGGCCAAACCTACGATGCTTTTTCCGATGCCGAGCAACGTTATCGTCAGCGCTACCTCGATCTTATTGTTAATGCTCCCGTGAGAGATGTATTTCGCAAACGCGCTAAATTGGTGCAGTCTATTCGTCAATTTCTTACCAATAAGGAATACCTAGAGGTCGAAACACCAATTTTGCAACCTATATACGGAGGAGCAGCTGCGCGTCCGTTTAAGACGCATCACAATAAATTAGACCAAACCCTTTATTTGCGTATTGCCAATGAGCTTTACCTGAAAAAACTGATTGTTGGTGGATACGATGGTGTATTCGAATTTGCAAAAGACTTTCGAAACGAAGGAATGAGTCGCTTTCATAATCCGGAATTTACGCAAATGGAGCTTTATGTTGCGTACAAAGATTACAACTGGATGATGGAGTTGGTTGAAGAGATGGTGGAACGCGTTGCATTAGAGCTTCACGGATCTACAAAAGTGCAGGTTGGAGAGCACGAAATAGATTTTAAACGTCCATGGAAACGGTATACGATGTTTGAAGCAATTGAGCATTTCACCGGTATCGATATTTGCGAAATGGATGAGGCAACACTTGCTGATACTGCTAAAAAACTAGAAGTGGAAATTGATGCTTCCATGGGTAAAGGCAAGTTGATTGACGAAATATTTGGCGAAACTTGTGAGGCCAAACTTATTCAGCCGACTTTTATTACCGATTACCCTGTTGAAATGTCTCCTCTGGCCAAAAAACACCGTACGCACGAAGGATTGGTTGAGCGTTTTGAAGGTATCGTAAACGGAAAAGAAATTTGCAACGCTTATTCAGAGTTGAATGATCCGGTTGACCAGCGCCAGCGATTCGAGGAGCAATTGCTGCTCGCAAAACGTGGCGACGATGAGGCCATGATGCTTGATGAAGATTTTCTGAAAGCGATTGAGTATGGTATGCCTCCGACTGCTGGTTTGGGTATTGGTATTGATCGTTTGGCAATGATTATGACAAACTCAAATTCAATTCAAGATGTGTTGTTTTTTCCACAGATGCGTCCAGAAAAGAAAGTACAGATCGATCCGGTAGAATTGTACACAGAGCAGGGGATTCCTGCAGAGTGGGTGCCTATTGTGCAAAAGGCTGGTTTTACTACCATCGAAGATTTGAAACAAGCCAACCCGAATAAATTACATCAGCAATTGTGCGGGCTGAATAAAAAACATAAAATTGGACTTCAGAACCCAACACAAGAAGAGGTTAAAGCTTGGGTTGAATAGTTTCTAGGAGGTGAGATGAATTGATACCCAATGAGCGACTACCACTCACGACAAGAAATTGTATGGTTTTCACCTTACCTATTCGGTGAAAACCAACAATTTCTAAGGTGGGGTTAACGCCAGCTGGCGGAAAGCGCTTTTTTACTACATTCAAACCGCTCAACTTAGGTATCATTTACCTTTGTGACACGTATTATAATTATTTGACCACTCTATTCGATGTTAATTGTGTGCAACAATTATCTCATTAGGCTGTTAATGCCTGTCCAAATTAGAGCCAGTCTATGCATTACTGGTGTTCACTGAGGATTCTCGGTTTTCAAGGTTTTTTCGCTAACATCTATTATATTCCTCGGGACTCATGAACTCCCTTTGGCCGGTTCGAAACGCAAAAACGTTGAGTTCGCATTTCATTGGGGTGATACGGGGCTGAGTGAGTCTAACTATCTGCCGCCACAGGCTTGCTAATGGCGCAGCGCAGAAATAGAATTTATTGACAAACACGGCTAAGTTATAGGAATGACTGTATTAGTTAACTATTTGTTATACTGTTATTATTATATATATAGATACTGTCATTACTACTTTTCTCTGAAAATCCTCAAAAATGGATTTCATTAGAACAGTTCTGATGCAAATTGCTGTATTCTTTAGAACTTCGCTACAAACACTAATTGATGTCTTCGCACAAACTGACTGTTTTTCTGAGCCCTCAGTTCGAAAGTCAAGGCTTGGCCTTTATTACTGACTCCATGTAAAACTGCTAACGGTTTTTGTCTATTTTGATGTTTCTCAAGAGCCGCATCATTAGTTAGATACTGTCTATAAAGTCGGGGGTGTTCAGTGAATAAACTCCATTTTCAAGGCTTTATTCGCGAGCCTTTATATATTTCAAAGGTGCTCTAGAGCTCCCTTTGGTCGGTTCGAAACTCAAAACCGTTGAGTCATCGATTCATCGTGATGATGCGGGTTTGAGTGCGTATAACGCAGAAAATGGGAACAGTTAGGCTCAGCAAGAAAACTACATGTTTTTGGCTGTGCCCAGTAATAAAACTTCAAGAACAAGCCTGTCCTCACGAAACGAGAGCTTAACTATTTTGAAAATAAAGGAGTTTGCTTTCGTAAGTGACTGTTTTCAAAATGGTCATAATGCAGTTAGTGGAGTTTTCTTATATACACTACAAGTAGTTTTTATCGTTGTTTTATGAAAAACAACGATAAAA
>JAWOEM010000134.1:0-5369 GCA_046482785.1 Salinivirgaceae bacterium | reverse complement strand
CAATTAGTGGGAATGAATTTACTTGATTTTCCATTGTATTAAATTTTAGTGTTTGTAAATAGTGATAATTATTTGTAGTGATTTTTAACTTATTAACTTACTTAGAGCCTGTGTATAAAGTCGTGGAGTTTATTGACGCACACTACTTAAGCAATGATGTAAACATCCATGAAAGTTTTTCTTGTTCTGATATATAGTCACCCATCATAGCGTTCGTTGCTTCGTCGTCAAGCTCGTCTGCCAGTTCCAATATTTCTCTTTGCTTTGCTAGCAGGTGCTTGAAACCTGTGAGTACTGTTTGAATTGCTGCTTTAGCTTCACTAATATTGGTAGCTTCCGGTAGTTTTGCTATTTTTGTGTAAGCATTAAGCGAGTGTTCGGGAGTTGCGTCGAGAGTTAAAATGCGCTCGGCTACCTCGTCAATCTTTTCTGCAACATTGTCGTATAACTCCTCAAACTTGCCATGCAGGGCGAAAAATTGTGGCCCTACAATGTTCCAATGAAGACCGCGCAGGTTCATGTAATAAATGTGATAATCTGCTAAAAGCTCGTTAAGTTTTTCGGCTACCTTTTTTGCATTTTCTGCTTTAATTCCTGTTACTTCTAATTGTTTCATCGTTGTAAATTTAAATTTTTGATTAAAATATTGAATGTGTGATTATTCGCTAAACTCTCCATTTATCTGAACTTGAATATCTTCGATTTTAAATCCTTTAATTTTCTTCGATTTAAAGTATTGTTCAATCATTTGAGTAAGTTCTTGATCGTAATAGTCTTCTATTCTGTCCGACGTTTTACCATACAAATGGTAATGTTTATCGGTAAATCCGTCGTAACGCATTACGTCTTTTTCAGTCTTCATTTTTTTTATCAATCCCTTTTCTGAAAATGTTTCCAATGTGTTGTAAACGGTTCCTACAGAATATTCAGGATGTTCATTTTTCACATAGTTAATAATGTCATCAGCGGTCGGGTGGGTGCGCAAATTTTGAAGCGCTTCCAGCACCGCTATTCGCTGAGGCGTAGCTCTTAAATGATGGCTACTTATTATCTTTTTAATATGTGTTTTTTCTTGTTTCATTTTTCTATATATATTAAAACAGTTCTAAAGTATGAATTGTTTAGTGAAAAGTCCAAATTTTTAAAAAGTTTCTTAAATTACTGATAACCAAAAAACCTGTATGGTAATTTTATTTATACAACTGTAATACAGTTATCTTTAGCTTTTGTTTATACGAACTCAAAATCTGCAAGAAATTATACTATTTGGGGTTAACCTAAATTCTACACGCTTTTACTATTTCGTTTAAAAAAACTTGTAGAATTTAGGATTTATATGGAAGAAAAATACGAGGAAAAGAAGAGGACGATGATGGAATTGGGAGGTATGGTTTGCTTATAACGCGTTTTTTGGTGCTGCGTTTCAGTTTGGGCATCGGCGAAAGCGAAATGATCCAATTTTTTGTGGATGGAATTTTGATAGCTAAGTTGAAAAATTTATAATGGTTTATTCATCGGCATTTACGTATTTATAGCCTACTCCTTTGATGGTTTTTATTAATTCGTTCCCGATTTTTTCTCTTAGTTTTCGAATGTGAACATCAATGGTGCGGTCGCCTACAATAATATTATCGCCCCACACGGCAGCGTAAATTTCGTCGCGGGTAAATACTTTGTTCTTTTTGGATGCCAATAGCGCCAGTAGTTCAAATTCTTTGCGAGGTAGAACAAGTTCTTGACCCTTATAAATAATGATGTATTTTTCTTTATCGATGACCAAATCACCAATTTTAATGAGGTGCGATTCATTCTCGGTGGGTTCGGTACCGTGGATTTTGTAGCGTTTTAGAAGTGCCTTTACTCTGCTGATTAGTACCTTGGGTTTTATGGGTTTGGCGATGTAATCGTCTCCACCGGCCTCGAAGCCTGCAATTTGAGAGTAGTCTTCGTTACGAGCCGTTAAAAAAGCAATTATTGTGCTGTTTAACTCGTCAATTTCGCGTAGGTTGGAGCATGTTTCTATTCCGTCCATTTCGGGCATCATTACATCGAGTAGTATTAAATGGGGTTTGGTTTCCATTGCCTTTTGTATGGCCTCCTTTCCGTTACTTGCAGTGCTTACGGTGTAACCTTCTTTGGTTAGGTTGTAACTTACAAATTCGAGAATGTCTTGTTCGTCATCAACAAGCAGTATTTTTTGGTTTTTTAGTTCATCCATAGTGTTTTTTCTTTTGTGGTTTGTTCAGTGTAAACGAAAATGTTGTACCTATGTTCAGGTTGCTTTTTACGTTAATGGTTTGGTTATGAGCGTCTATAATGTGTTTTACAATCGATAAGCCTAATCCGGTACCGCCTTCTTCGCGTGACCGACTTTTGTCTACTCGGTAAAAGCGTTCGAATATGCGGGGTAGATTTTCGGCTGCTATACCCACACCGTTGTCTTTTACTTCAATAAGAATAAATTTGTCCATATCGTAAAAACTTGTGCGTATAAAACCGTTTTTCTTACCATATTTAAGCGCATTAATTACCAAATTCGAAATTACTTCATACATTCTTTTTCGATCGGCATTTACGAAAACCGGTTTTTCGGGTTTTGCACCAAAAATCAATTTTATTTCCTTCTCTTGGGCTCTTGACTGATGCATTTCATATACATCGGCAACCAAATTGGCGATATCAAAATCAATAAATTTCAGCTCCAGCTCCCCGGCCTCTAATCGGGTTATGGTTTCAAGGTCTTCAACTATCGAAATCATCCGATTGATGCTTTTCTCTGTTCTGTTGAGGTATAAGGTGTTGATGTTTGGGTCGTCGATTCCGCCGTCTAATAACGTCAATATGTAGCCTTGTATGTTGAAAATGGGTGTTTTAAGTTCGTGAGAAACATTGCCGAGGAACTCTTTTCTGTACCGTTCCATCTCTTTAAGTTTCTCTATTTCTTTGGCTTTGTGTTCGCTGTAAAGGGTTACTTCGTTTTTAACTTGGGTGATAATGTCGGCCGATTCAACCCGTTTTTTTAATAGTTTATTTTTTAGGTTGATGTCGTGTATCGATTTGTAAATAGGCTTTATTTTATTGTAAATGAAGTGGTTTAGTATTACTCTGATGGTGAAATAACTTACAACGAAAACCGTGAGAATCCAAAAAAGACCAATCCACCATGTGGTAATAAAAAAGAAATCGATTAGCCAATATAAAAAGCTTACTAAGGTGATAATCGTTGATATGAGCAGCGTTAGTTGTTTAGACGATACGTTTTTCATGTATTAAATTTTGAAAAAAGATAATGAGTCTGTAATGTATTTTTAACTTTGTAGCCCAATTTTTTCAGTTTTGCTTAAATTGAACTCCAAAAATAGTCATTGCATTTTTAGTTGATGTATGTTTATTAACCAAAAAACGTCAACTTAACATTAACTTAATATTGGTATCGTAAATAATTAATTGTTTTGCACACATTTTTTAAACGTGAAATATCGAACTAATGGATTATATCTATTTAATTTTCGTAATCGTACTGTTTGTACTTGCCATTTCAGATTTGATTGTTGGTGTTAGTAATGATGCTGTTAACTTCCTCAATTCTGCAATTGGAGCAAAAGCGGCTCCCGGGCATGTAATTATGATTGTGGCCTCGCTGGGAGTGTTAATTGGAGCAACGTTTTCCAGTGGAATGATGGAGGTTGCCCGAAAGGGAATCTTTAACCCGGAAATGTTCACTTTTGCCGAAATCATGACGGTTTTTCTTGCTGTAATGATTACCGACGTTATTTTGTTGGATACATTTAACACCATCGGGCTACCTACATCTACAACAGTATCTATTGTGTTTGAGTTGCTTGGCGCTTCAGTAGCAGTAGCCGCAGTTAAAGTTGCCATGAGCGATGTAGAAAGTTTGGCTGATATAGGAAGTTATATTAATAGTGGTAGTGCACTTGCAATTATTGGAGGTATTTTGCTGTCGGTAGTTATCGCATTTCTGGTGGGAGCCTTGGTGCAGTACGTTTCGCGCCTCATTTTTTCTTTCCGTTATAGACGTAACCTAAAGTGGGCAGGTTCGGCTTTTGGAGCATTAGCTATCAGTGCCATTTTTTATTTCATCGTAATAAAAGGATTGAAAGGAACAACTTATATTCCTGAGTATATTCTCGATTATGTGAAAATGAATACCTTCAAAATTATTGGATTCTCATTTATTGTATGGACCATAATTCTTCAAATTCTCTATCATTTATTTCGAACAAATGCCCCACGTGTGGTTGTTATTGTGGGAACTTTTGCACTTGCCATGGCATTTGCCGGTAACGACTTGGTGAACTTTATTGGTGTACCATTGGCCGGTTTGGCATCTTATAAAGCTTACGCAGCGTCCGGTGTTGAAGCTACTGAATTTATGATGGGAGCGCTAAACCAGCCTGTTCAGAGTGGAACTTTAATTTTGCTGGGGGCGGGAGCCGTTATGATTGCTACACTTTGGACTTCCTCTAAAGCAAAAGCAGTAGTAAAAACAAGCGTAGACCTTAGTCGGCAAGATGAAGGAACCGAACGGTTTGCCGCTACATCTTTTAGCCGTTTTATGGTGCGGTCATCGGTTACGTTTAGCGAAACCATTAATAAGGTAATCCCAAAAAAAGTCCGTAATGCCATTGAGTCGCGCTTTCAGGTTCCCGAAAGTGCAGAAGACCCCGGCGAACCGGCTTTCGATATGATCAGGGCTTCTGTTAACCTTTCGGTTGCCAGTATCCTAATTGCCATTGCAACGTCTTTCAAATTGCCGCTTTCAACCACATACGTTACTTTCATGGTTGCCATGGGTACATCATTGTCAGACCGGGCATGGGGGCGCGATAGTGCCGTTTATCGCATTACAGGTGTGTTTACCGTTGTGGCTGGTTGGTTTATGACTGCTTTGGTGGCATTTTCTGCTGCATTTCTTGTGGCCATATTTTTATATTACACAAGCTTAGTGGGTATTATCATTATGGTTGCAATTGCAACCACTATTATTATTCGAACACACCTGATTCATAAAAATTCCGAGAAAAAGAAAAGCGAAACGCTTTCTGAAAATAATCAGGAGTTTATAGACGAAACAGGAAAATACCTGGATAAAAGCAATAATGCTGTGAAAACAGCCATTATTAAAGCATCGAAGATTTATTATGTGGCAGTTAGTAGTTTGATAGATGAGGATAGGCGAAAACTTAAAGCCATTCGCAACGAAGTACACGATTATAACGACCATGTAAAAGAGTTGAAAGACAACTTGTATAAATACATGAAGAAACTCAATCGGTTTACACCCGAAACAGGTCATTATTATGTACAGGTTCTTGATTATATGCGCGAAGTGGCACATGCCCTCA
>JAWOEM010000102.1:0-6524 GCA_046482785.1 Salinivirgaceae bacterium | reverse complement strand
GTGAAAACCAGCGTTCAGCACCCCTTCCGGGTCTGTCTAACAAGATAGTCCAGGAGGTTCCGACATGTCTCTTACTTTCAACTGCTATGTGATCGGGGCCATGGCATATCCCAAAATGAGTTTGGTTAACCCATGATTCCAGCTTTGCAGATACGTGTCATCCTCTTTTCTGCCCTCCAAACCTAAGCGAATATTGGCATCGTTCAGCAAATGCCTGAGAGCATCCGGATCGTCCAAATCGAATTTACGTTGCACATATTTTGATTCCAGCAAGCGCATAACCGATTCGTTACTGAAATTTTCAATCTCAATGCGAAAAAACGAATCAAGTGCATTGGTAATGGTGTCGCCATCGGTATAAGCGGCATCGCAAATGGTATAAGGAATTTACTGTAAAGGATATCAGCGTGCAGTTAACCGATGTGGCGCTTTATGCTCCGTACATCAAAGCGGTGTTTGATAATGGCCCGTTGGAGAAGCTTTATACCATTTGCGATGCCGCTTATACCGATGGCGACTCCATTACCAATGCACTGGAATCGTTTTTTCGCATTGAGATTGAAAATTTCAGTAACGAATCGGTTATGCGCTTGCTGGAATCAAAATATGTGCAACGTAAATTCGATTTGAACGATCCGGATACTCTCAGGCATTTGCTGAACGATGCCAATATTCGCTTAGGTTTGGAGGGCAGAAAAGAGGATGACACGTATCTGCAAAGCTGGAATCATGGGTTAACCAAACTCATTTTGGGATATGCCATTAAAGGCGGGCCTGAATATGAATGGGATGGCCAAACATACTTTTTAACCGATAGTGCCGAAGAGCGTGAGGCTTATCATATTTTCCGTTTGAGCCGGTTAATAAAAACGTTGAAGAAGTTGCACGATGAAATCCGGAAAGACAAACCACTGAACGAATGGAAAGATTTTCTTGCAAAGGAATTGATGCCGCAACTTTTCGAAACGACCGATGATGATGCCGACGAGGAAACCTATATCCAGCAACAAATTTCAAGTCTTTCGTTTCATGCCCATAACGACGAAAAAATTCCATTTTCGATTATAAAACAGGCGGTGTTGGATAGCCTCAATGCAGAAACGCGCAACAGCAATTATATTTCGGGTCAATTAACTTTTAGTTCGCTGTTGCCGGTGCGAAGCATTCCTTATAAAGTGATTGCTGTGCTGGGATTAAATAACGATACTTTTCCGCGAAAGCAGCAGCCCAGTGGTTTCGATTTACTGAATTTTGAACCCCAACCGGGCGATCGGAATATCCGCAATAACGATAAATATCTCTTCCTTGAAATTTTGCTGGCTGCCCGTCAACAGCTTTACCTAAGCTACAATGGATTCAGTGCCAAAGACAATACGGAACTGAATCCATCTCTGTTAATCGAGGAGTTGGAGGAATATTTATCCATTCACCCTGACAATATTGTTGAGCAGATTTTGGTGAAACATCCGTTGCATGGCTTCAACCACAAATATTTTGGTGATAATCCGAGGCTGTTTACCTACATCAATTATGCAGGCAATGAGCCGGCGGTCAAAAAGGAGACAACCCGGGGCAATGATCCCGGGGAGACATCAAAAGTGATTCATTTCAATGATTTTGTTCGCTTTTTCAAGCAGCCGGTGAAATGGTATTACAACAAAACGCTGGGCATTTATTATGGTAATGATGAGGAGACATTATCGGATCATGAAGTATTTGAGCCTGATCATTTGCAAAAATGGAAACTCAAGTTCGATTTATTGCAAATGTCCGATGACCAAAAACCGGATTACATCAGAAAAAATAAAAGCCGGGGCGCACTCCCTTTGGGAAATATGGCCGATGTGCACCTGGAGCGGTCTGCCGCGGAAATTGAAGATTTGAAAGAAAGCTATTTGGAAAAGATCAAAGGGTATGAAGAAGAAAGCGAAGACTTTGAGCTTCAACTGGGAGAATACACCCTTTTGGGAAACATCGATCAGCTATTTGGCAAATTTCATGTTTTTGTGAATGTATCAAAAGATGGGAGTCAGCCAAAATATGAGCAAGAAGCCCGTTTACGTCACCTTGTTTTGAGCGCTATGGGCAATCCGCGTATGACCATTTTTATGAGCATGAAAAAACCTGAAGAGATTGCCAAAATGCAGATTCTTCAAAAGGAGGCCAAAAAAATACTGGAAGCGCTATGCGGATTCATGGAATTGGGTAGTCGAAATGTAATAGCCTATTCCCCGAAATCGGCTAAAAGCTATATGGAAGGAGATACCAATAAAGCCATTAATTGCCTTAAAGAGGAAGCAAAATACGATTCCTATTTGAGCATGGAAATCGAAAACGGATTGTTTGATGATTTGAAGATGTTTAATAGTGCTGATCCCCAGCAAATCAGCGAATTGATATTTGGAAGTTTCACCACAGAAAGTAATGCATAATATGACCACAAAACCCGAAAAATTTGATGCGAACACGGTTCCTTTGCAAGGCAAAAACCTGATTGAAGCCAGTGCCGGAACCGGAAAGACTTTTTCCATTGCCCTGTTGGTATTGCGTATGCTGATAGAAAAGGAAATTCCTTTGAGAAAAATACTGATGGTTACTTTTACCAAAGCGGCTGTGGCTGAATTGGAAAATCGTGTGCGAAAGTTTATACGAGAAGCGTTTCAATATACCCAAACGGGAAAAGCCGACAAGCAGATTGGCAAAA
This sequence comes from Salinivirgaceae bacterium, assembly GCA_046482785.1. Classification (GTDB taxonomy): domain Bacteria; phylum Bacteroidota; class Bacteroidia; order Bacteroidales; family Salinivirgaceae; genus Salinivirga. The sequence goes on along the minus strand of JAWOEM010000102.1, from coordinate 3,820 downwards.
TTGTGAAAAACGGCATAGAGCTCAAAGGCAAAGACAAAGTTGTTAACCTATTGAAAGCCGCCCGAATGGAACTGGATCAAACCAGTATTTTCACCATCCACAGTTTTTGTCAGCAGTCGCTCAACGAATTTGCCTTTGAAACAGGACAACTGTTTAATAGCGAGGTGGTTGAAGATCAGTCTGCACTGGTGGAAAAAGTGGTGAATGAGTTTTGGCGACAGCACATAACGACGTTAGATTTTGATGTGTTGCAATTGCTTGACGCTAACGGTTTGAGCCGTGGTGAAATGCTGCTGGTGGTCAATAAATCCCTATCCGGGAAAAAGTTTGCCTGCGATGCCACATCTTCGCTGGCGGAATTATATGATCAATACAAAGTTATGCCGGAGGAAATTGAACAGGCGGCAGAGACTTTTGAAAAAGCATACAATGCTACGGACGAAAAAAATAACCGCAAAGATAAAACGGTTTCCAGAGTACTGAATGCAAAAATTGATACGGTTGAAAAATTTAGAGACAAGCTATGTAATAAAAAGCATGAAGAACGGTTTGTTCCATTGTTTCCCCAATTGTTGCCATTGGCTCAGGCATATCATGAACTTAAAGCAAAAAAGAAAGCTATTCCTACACAAATGATTCATCTTTTGTATCATCAGGCTGCAGAATTGGCTAAAAAAGAGATACTTGACCTCAAGCATAAACTCAGTCTTTTCTCCTTTGACGACCTCATTAGTGGCATGTACAATGCCTTGGCTGATGATTCTAAGAGCAAGAAGGATTTGATTCGGGTATTGCAACAAAAATATGCGGCTGCTTTTATCGATGAATTTCAGGACACAGATTATAAGCAATATCAAATTTTTAGCACGCTGTTCAAAAAAGATCGTATTGTGTTTTACATTGGCGATCCCAAACAATCCATTTACCGATTCCGCGGCGCCGATATTGACACCTACAAAGCCGCAACGGCTGACGTCAATCATATTTACACCATGGATCAAAATTACCGCTCCACACATGCATTGGTAGAAGCTATGAACGATTTTTACAGTCCGGTTACCAATGCTTTTCAGGATGAGGAAATACGGTATGAGGAGGTATCTTCCGGTAAAAATGAGGAAGAAATTAAACGTGAAGGAAAAGAAGAACTGCCAATTTCACTGATAAATTGCAAAATAGCTGATGAAATTGTTGAACAGGTAGCTTGCAGGGTTCATGCGCTGCTTACGCAAAATTACACCATCTACAATCGGGCCATTAAACCCTCTGATATTGGTATTCTGACCAAATCAAAAATCAAAGCCAAAGAGATCAAACGCGCATTGAATGCCATGGGTATTCCGGCCATTACCATCGACGAAACCAAGGTGTTTGAAACCACGGAGGCAACGCAAATCCGGTATATTTTGCAGGCCATTATGGAGCCCAATAAAAACAATGTGAACCGTGCCCTTTATGGCTCTTTTACGGCCAAAACCACAGCAGATTTACTGGATTCCACCGACGAATCAGATATTAACCACTTTGTAGAATTGCGGCAATTGTGGAACGAAAAAGACGTCTATAGTGCATTACAAAAGTTTTTGAGAATTTACGGGGTCAATCAGCATATATTTGCCACGTATCCCAACAATGCCGGGCGCATGATTAGCAATTACCTGCAAATAACCGAATTACTCCACAAAAAAGAGGTACAGGCACAAGTTTCGCAGCAGGAGCTGATCAATTGGATGGTAAAACAGGCTACAGAAAGCGAAAGTTCCAATGAATTTGTGCAGCGCTTAGAGAACGATGAGGATGCCGTGCAAATTGTCACCATTCATAAAAGTAAAGGTCTGGCCTACAACATTGTTTTTGCACCCACACTTGATCTACAAACCCAAAACCGTTTCTCGACTTACGATTATAAAAACCCGGAAACCGGGGAGACTTGCTTTGCTTTAAAAAGCGAAAAAGGTCAGACACTTACCTGGTACAAAGAACAAGCCGAACAGGAGAACCGCCGCTTAATGTATGTGGCATTGACCCGTGCTGTTTTTAAGTGCTATATTTTTCATAATGAATATTATAAAAACAGAGGTAGTTTAATTCCATTCTTGAAAATCGTTGAGCAACAGCAGGGCATTGCCATAGAAGATTTGATGGAAAAACCCCAAAATGCTTACAGTCCGCAGCCACAGAAAACCGTTAAAAAAATACGCACGTTCGAGGGTAAAGTGCTTACCCCGTGGCAATTTACCAGTTTCAGTGCGTTGAGTCATGCACATGGTTATACCCAGGCCGAAAAAGTTAACAATGAGAATGCCTACAACCGCTTCGTTTTTGAGCAAATGCCCAAAGGCGCCACAGCCGGTAACTTTTTACATGAGTTGTTCGAAAATACCGATTTCACCAGCACGGACTTTGCCGATTTTGTGGAAAAAGCGGGCAGAAAACATCCCAAAATTTACAACCCCGAACATAAACCCCTGTATGAGCAATTAATCGATCATACGTTGCACGCTCAAATGCCCATTGATGAATTTACGTTGAGTCAGTTGGCCATAAAAGACAAACTGCCCGAAATGGAATTCTATTTCCACATTGAGCAATTACGAACCCGGCGATTGAGCAAGCTGCTACAAGCTGAAGGCATTAAATCTTTTGGACCCATTGACGGCCTCATGCACGGCTTCATTGACCTGGTATTTCGCCACCGCGGCAAATACTTTATTTTAGACTGGAAATCCAATTACCTTGGAAGCAACCTGGCTGATTACACCCAAGATAAACTCACGGACGCCATGCACGCCTCCAATTACCATTTACAATACCTGGTGTACACCGTGGCACTGGTGCGTTATCTGAAACAACACATTCCCAACTTCAATTACGCCAATCATTTCGGCGGCGCCATTTACGTATTCCTGCGCGGCTGCCGCAAAGATCAAAGTACAGGTATTTTCTTTGATAAGCCCGGGGAGAGATTGGTGGAGGAATTGGAGGGGGTGTTTATGGGTGATGTTCCTGCAAATTGAAGCATGTTTGTTAAACCTAAAATTTTATTGAATAAATAAATTATTATATATTGTTGGATTATTAATATCAGATTATTAAATGATATGGATTTACCAGTTTTAGAAGAGTTAAACCACCTGTAGCATTTATGTCAGAAACAAGATCCTAAACCGGTCGGTTATGGAGTTATTGTGGATGATGATGGAAAGATTTATAAAAATAGTTAAAGATATTACAAGAGAGAATAGCAATGGAAACAGAGACCATACGAAATATTATTTCAAAGGGAGAAGGCTTGCAGGTTGAGTTCAAAAAGGCATTGAGTGCAATTCCTTCTGATGCTTATGAAACCATTGTGAGCTTTTCGAATACGCAAGGTGGAACGCTGCTTCTTGGAGTGAATGATGATGGAACAGTGGTAGGTGTAGTACAGACAGCAGTGCAAAAGATGCTGAAAAATTTAGTGTCAGCATTAAATGCTGTAGACAATATTTACCCTCCACTCTATTTGCAGCCAACGCCGCATGAAATAAACGGAAAAACAATCATTGTTTTGCAGGTGCCTATCAGTTCACAGGTGCATAAACTAAAACAAAAGCATATTTTTATTCGTGAAGTAATCGGTAACGTAATTGTACACCGCGAATACAAGTCTGCCATGGCAACGCAATTGGTAATTGAAAATAACCAGGTGATATTGACTAATCCCAACAATCCACATGGACATGGGCCAATTGATTTGGATAGTTTCAATCCGCATCCGAAAAATCCGAATATCCGAAAATTCTTTACGGCCATGGGCTGGACCGATGAAATTGGTTCC
>JAWOEM010000101.1:0-2864 GCA_046482785.1 Salinivirgaceae bacterium | reverse complement strand
TGTCCTGCTGTCTCTCTTAATGGTAAAACCATAATTCCCGAGCAGTATCATTCCGCCTGCACCATAGGCGATGCGGGAAAGAAAATGCCTTCTGCTCTGTTTCCTGTATGCCTATATGAATAGCTCAATTACTTTGTCGCTTGTGAGTGCTATGGGACAAGTGGTTTTTACCAATATACAGAATGTATTCCCGGGAAGGCAGGTAGTTACTTTGGATGTATCGGCTATAAGAAGCGGTTGGTACATGTTACAAATTGATTATGGAGACCAAATTGTACGCAAACCGGTGGTTGTGGATTAGTGTCCTGTCAACACCCAAATAACGCACCAAGTCTTGTTCTTTTTCGGTTTTGCTTTGCATTAAAAAGATTCACGTAGCTATGGCTATGCTTACTTTTTACTGCTGTGCAAAACTCGGAAAATATCGGCGACTTATACGTCATTTGAGCATTGACACGACACTAGATATAAAAATTTGTAAAGAAGCCTTGGGCGGTAACCTGGTCATATAAAAAAGAAAGCTTCGGGATTTTGCAATTCCGAAGCTTTCTTTTGTGCGTTTAAAAGGCTATTCTTCACCCAAGGGTAAGGTAAACAAAAACCGGCTGCCTTGGCCTTCGGTGCTCTCTACCCAAATATGACCTCCATGTTTTTCCACAAATTCCTTACAAAGCAATAATCCTAACCCGGTACCCGATTCGTTATTGGTTCCCATACGACTCACTTTTTCTTCGATTTGAAAAAGTTTATCAACCGTTATTTGTGGCATTCCAATTCCGTTGTCTTGCACCTCAACCAACACTTTATTGTCTTTTTTGGTTGCTTTTACGGTAACCTCGCCTCCTACCTCCGTAAATTTAACACTATTGCTTATTAAATTTCGAAATACAGCATTTAACATATTAAGATCCGCATTTACAACAATTCCCTCTTCGATGTGAGCCATTAAAGAAATTTGTTTGGCTTTAGCAACCCGGGATAGCTGGGATATGGCCTCATCAACAATAAATTGCAAAAGCTCATCTACCGGGGTAAATTCAATACGACCACTTTGGGCACGGGACCAATCTAACAAGTTTTCAAGTAATCGGAAAGTACTTTTCCCTGAATCGTGTATGGATGATGCAAGTCGTTGAATTTTTTCTCGATCAAGCTCGTCAGCGGCATTTTTCAGCAGTTCTGACAACCCCAAAATAGAGCTGAACGGACTACGTAAATCGTGCGACACTATACTAAAAAACTTATCCTTGGTGGCATTTACCTCACTCAATGCGGCGTTTCGCTGTTCAATTGTATTTTTGTTTTGTTGGTTCTCTATATAAAGACCAAGAATTTCAGATGCCGTCTGCAATAAATAAACATCCTCTGCCGTCCAATTTTTTTCTTCCTTCGTATCATCAAAACCAATAAATCCATACCATTTTTGATGAACCCAAATTGGAATGCTTAATATGGATTTTATTCCCTGAGGCTCAAGAACGACTCGCTCTGATTGAGGAAATTCATGTACATTGCCATTAATTGTTCTATTCTCAGATAATTCTTTTTGCCACCGCTCAAAACCATCCTTTTTATAGACAAGGTGTTGTAATAGTGGGTTATTCAGTTCCGACGGCACTCCATTGGCGCAGATTTCATGAGTCTGCCGAAAGGCAAGGTTATTATTTTTATCGATAAAATTTTCAAATATGTAAACCCTCGAACTTTGTGATGCTTGTAATATATATCGAAGGCCTTTATTTATGACGTCGGGTTGGTTGTGAAATAGCGTATTTGAAAAATGAGCCAAGTTTTCTTCGTATCGCAAACGCCTAGCAACCCATTCCTGATGTTTTTTTCTTTCGTCTATATTTCTTGAAATTCCAATTACCTCAATTTCTTTATCTTCGTTATATTGATAGCGGGTAGAAGTTTCGATCCAAATGATGGATCCATCTTTACATGGCTGTTGCAATTCATCGATAAAAATCTGATTTGTAAATTTATCCGGAGCTTTTTTAAACGCTGGAATAATTTCAGCCATGCTGCTAGTAATTTTTTGAATCGATTCGGGAACCAACGATTCCTCAATACTTTGAGCCAAAGCCTCTTCTTGTGTATATCCTCGTAAGGTATAAACAGACGGGCTTATATAAGTAAACCTCCCTTTATCAATATTTAATATCCAAATCACATCTGAAGCATTCTCGGTAATGAGCCTGTATTTCTCTTCGCTTGCTCGCAAATCCGTCTCAAATTGCTTCTGTTTTGTAATATCTATAGCCAACTCAAAACGCACTTCTTTTTGATCGGTCCATCGGATTTTTCGATCCATGACATAAAAATACCGCTGAAGAAGCTTATTGTAATGCTCCCAAAAATAAGGTTCTTTGGTATGTTCAATAAAACGGTTCGAACAGAAGCTGCAAACCTCTTTAGTATTTTGAATTGCTTCAAAACATTTTTCTCCCGTAGGGTCGCGCCCCACTATTGATTTTAGTTTATTGTTGGCAAATAAAATCTCATGGGTTTCAATATCTGCCACATATATAATTTCCGGAATACTATCAAGCACAGATAAAAATTGCTTACGTTCCTGACCAATGGCAACATTAACGTCGGTTAACTCATCATTTATGGCATTCAACTCTTCAACAGTAGCATTAAGTTCTTCATTCGAACCGTTTAGTTGTGTGTTTAACTTATTAATTTGGCTTACCTTACCTTGGAGCTCCGCAGTTTTTGCCTTTACCAAATCTTCCAAATATTTGCTCTTACTAAGTGCAAGGGTATTTAACCCTATGTGCAAGAGCACTTGAATCAATTATTAAAATTTTTTGACTCATAATATAAACCTTTTCTTAGGTTTCCTATTTTGTTTAAAC
>JAWOEM010000001.1:0-3769 GCA_046482785.1 Salinivirgaceae bacterium | reverse complement strand
TATTTTCCAGTCGGAGGATAATTTTATAATAACATCTGAAGATGCATTCAAGAGTGAACGTTGCATTTGGGCCAAATTGGCTAGTGCATAAACCGCAGCCAGCTTCATGGGCTCGTTGATGTCTGTTGCGCGTACGTCTAATGCTCCACGGAAAATATATGGAAAACCAAGTACGTTATTTACCTGGTTTGGATAATCAGATCGGCCTGTAGCCATCATAATATCTCCTCGGGCTTCGTGTGCATCTTCCCACGTAATTTCCGGATCGGGGTTGGCCATGGCAAAAATGATGGGGTTGGGAGCCATACTTTTTACCATTGCCTGCGTAAGTACATTGCCTATCGATAGACCCAGAAACATATCGGCGTCTTTTACTGCTTCTGCAAGGGTATGAATATCCCGCTCTGTAGCAAATTCGGCTTTCTCAGGACTGAGCGTTTTTCGGTCTTTACGAATAACCCCTTTACTATCGCACATAATTATATTTTCGGGCTTAACTCCCAGTGCTTTATAAATGCGCAAGCATGCCGTGCCTGATGCGCCGGCACCATTGGCTACAACTTTTATCTCATTAATTTTTTTTCCGCCTATTTCCAATGCGTTTAACAAGCCTGCTCCCGAGATAATGGCTGTACCATGCTGGTCGTCGTGCATTACCGGAATGTCAAGCTCTTCTTTCAGACGTTTTTCTATATAGAAACATTCGGGCGCCTTAATGTCTTCCAAATTTATACCACCAAATGTGGGAGCAATGGCTTTTACGTGTGCAATAAACTTGTCCGGATCTTTTTCGTCAATTTCAATATCAAATACATCCACATCGGCAAAGGTTTTGAATAGCAGTCCTTTACCTTCCATTACGGGTTTCGATGCTTTTGCCCCAATATCGCCCAGTCCGAGCACTGCTGTGCCGTTTGAGATTACAGCAACCAGGTTTCCTGCGGCTGTATATTTGTATATGTCATCGGGGTTTTTCTCTATTTCCCGACAGGGCTCAGCCACTCCCGGTGAGTAGGCTAGTGATAAGTCGTACTGCGTACTATTGGGTTTTGTGGGAATCACTTCTATTTTTCCGGGCCTGCCGGAGGAGTGATAGTCCAATGCTTCTTTTTTTGTGAATTTTTTCATGAATGCGCCATGTTTTAGGTTTGTATTGTTTTTGCTTTGTGCTAAACCAGCGGTGGAGCGCTTTTTAGCTTTTTTATTCACCGTTGGTTTGGGGTGTCAATTGAGATGTTTTGTGACGGACACTATTTAGAGCCTGTTCATAAAGTGAAGTGTTTAGTTCAGAATGTTCGAGATCAAGGCGTGTGAGAATTTAAACCGCAGCATACATAGGTATGTGAGGATTTTAAATTTGAGCAACAACGCAGATATCTGACATTATGGACAAACACTAGTTAGAATTTTTCATCGTACTTAGTCCATAAATAGTCTCCCAGTTCCCATGCTTTATCTACAACTTTTTCGCCTTTTTCAATGACATAATTCGTCAGGAAGTCTCTACGTTTTTCTTGGTTTTTAATGGCTTTTGCTTTTTCGTCGGTTGTTTTTAGTTCTTCAATAAATTCTTTCTGCATGGGCTCCCACACGGCATCGAGGTCTTTGTGCATGTCGCCCCATCGCTGGGCTGCAAGCGTTCCAAGGCGGTTGAAAGCCCACCAGGCCGATTCGCGCGTGTATCCGTTAACACGGCCGGGTGTTTTATACGATTCGGGCAAGTCGGTAGCGCCGCAGTAAACCGGAATGTATACCGATGAGGCAATATTGTCTTGTGCAAGCCAAACTACACCGCCTACGTCGTTGGGGAGCCAATCGCGGCTCTGGGTAACGGTTCCGTACATGGTGTACCATCTGGCGATAGTGCGTTCTCCTAAAAAGCGAATGTGGCCATCGTCGGAAGTGTGGTACCAGCCACCGCTTACGTTGCTTATATCTAATTGGTCGTACGGCATAAACGGGTTGGCCAACGGCGAAATAATGGTTTTGCCGTTTTCATCTGTAGTGGTTATGTTTCGCCGCATGTCGTAGGGTGTGCCCTGATAATAATCTTTGAAAACGCGAATCATATCTTCAACAGAAACTTTTTTGTCGGGTTTAACCGAAAACGGGTAATTTTCCGAAGTGGGCGAGAGGTTTAACGATGGAGCCAATAGGTCGAATACACGCCATTCTCGTCTGCGCGAAGCAACCGACTTGCGGCTGTTGGGTGCATATACATCGCAAAAGCGAAACTCTTCGTCTTCATTCCACCAGCCTTGCTCTTTAGCATAGCTGTAAATGTTTTCCGATGCCATAAAAAAGTCCTTGTTGTCAAGGTCTATTTCTTTAATGGTGCTTGCGTTGGCATTTACGGAAATATGATCGTCGGGCACGCGCTGGGCAACCCAAATTGCACCTACGTTTCCTTTGCCGGGGCCCACTACTTCAAAGTGCCAAACTTCCTTAGTGTCGGCAATGGTGAGGGCTTCGCCGGCATCGTTCCAGCCGTGTTTTGCCAGTAATTCGCCTGCCATGGTTATGGCGTCGCGTGCTGTGGTTGTGCGTTCGAGCATAAGTTGCACTAATCGTTGACAGTCAATAAGGCTTGCGTCGCTTTGTAGCTCGTCGCGTCCGCCAAATGTCGATTCTCCAATGGCTAGTTGATGTTCGTTCATGCACGGATAGGCAGTGTTGATAAACTGGTAGGTTTTGTCTACTTGTGGAATGGTGCCAATGGGCGTGTGTTTGTAGGTTGGCATGGCCAGTGAATCGTATGCTTCGCGCTTGTATACAGTAAACCCGGCATCTTTTTCGTGTTTTTTTGCGGGTACAATGTCCATCCAGCTGCGTGTTCTGTGGCTATCGTCGGTGTGCGAAGTCATTACCGAACCATCGGTGCTGGCCTTTTTCCCAATAGTAATGGTTGTGCACCCTTCGGGAACGCCGCCTTCCCAGTCGCTTTTGTCTTGCCCAAAGGCAACAATCGAAAATATTAGTAATGGAATTGTAATCAGTAGTTTTCTCATGGTGGTTGGTATTTTAATTGTTTAGTTATTTGAATATGTTTATACGTTTATGCAAAAGTAATTAAAATCCGGGGTTTGTACTTGTTGTGCCATCATTTATTCCTGTCGGTTTAGAATGTTTAAGCCATTTTTGTAGCCCCTTTCGGGAATGCGCAGAAGCTGTTCCAGTTGTTCTCTGTTCGATAAAAAGTCCATTTGTTTACAATCTACTACGACAATTGGAAAGGTGTTTATTTGTTTGAAAAAGCGGAAATAGCTTTGTTGTATTTTCGTGAGGTAATCGGCCGAAATATTACTTTCGTAGGTACGACCTCTTTTTGCTATGTTTTTAAGTAGCTGTTCAGGTGTTTGATGCAGGTAAATGTACAAATCGGGCTTTGGTAGATTGCCTGTCATACTGTTGAAAATTCGGGCGTAGAGCGTAAAGTCATCTTCCGAAAGGGTTTCTGCTGCAAAAATGAGCGACTTTTTAAGGTAGTAGTCTGCAACTATAAGGTTGTGGAAAAGCGTTGCATTTAGTTCGGTTTCTGTTTGCCGGAACCGGTCGACTAAAAATGAAAGTTCAAGTTGGAGCGCATATTTTTCCGGATTTTCGTAAAACCGGGGCAAAAACGGATTGTCTACAAATTGTTCGTATACGCCCGTAACGTAGCTTGTAATATACCCATTTATGCCCTGGTCGTTGTGTTTTCTTTATCAATCCAGCAGCTAAAAGTTTTGTTAAATGCTCATATAATGTTGCTTTTGATAGTTTTGTCTCT
>JAWOEM010000501.1:0-8027 GCA_046482785.1 Salinivirgaceae bacterium | reverse complement strand
GTTCGAAAAGTTCAAGGCTTGGCCTTTCTGGAAATCAAGACGCTTCGATTCTCTGGACAACTGTTTTCGGAAAGGGGCTAACGCATTGCAACAGATGTAAAGCATTAATAATAACTCACTGCAAATTATTTATTGTACTTCAGCGCCGGAACAGTATTTTTTTTCTGACAGAAACCAACGGCGAAACTTTTAGTTTCAATTTTGAGAAGTATTACACGAAAAGCCTTTATCTTTGCTCAAAAGAATATTAGTATGTCAATTCAAGGAAAACCAAGAATAGTAACCACTCATGTGTTAAATGAGATGAAGTTGCGTGGCGAAAAAATTGCCATGCTCACCGCCTACGATTTTTCCATGGCTCGCATTGTCGATCAGGCAGGAATCGATGTAATTTTAGTAGGCGACTCCGCAAGTAATGTAATGGCAGGCCACAAATCTACGTTACCCATTACACTCGATCAAATGATTTATCATGCACAATCGGTCGTTCGTGCTGCTAAACGTGCTTTAGTTGTGGTCGATATGCCTTTTGGAGCCTATCAGGGGAACAGCAAAGAAGCCCTGGTGTCTGCTATTCGTATTATGAAAGAAACCGGAGCTCAAGCCATTAAAATGGAAGGTGGCGAAGAAATTTTAGAATCGGTACACCGTATACTTTCAGCAGGTATTCCGGTGATGGGGCATTTGGGCTTGACCCCGCAATCTATTCACAAATTTGGTACTTACGTAGTACGGGCAAGAAAAGAAGAAGAAGCCCAAAAATTAGTGAAAGACGCCAAACTATTAGAAGAAACCGGTTGTTTTGGAATTGTATTGGAGAAAATTCCCGCTAAACTGGCCGGAGAGGTTGCCCGAAATGCTAAAATTCCGATGATTGGTATTGGTGCCGGAAACCAGGTTGATGGTCAGGTGCTTGTAATTCACGATTTGCTGGGCATTACACAGGATTTCTCGCCGCGTTTCCTCAGAAGGTATCACAATCTTTTTGCAGAGATATCTGGTTCTGTAGAAGCGTATTTAACCGATGTGAAAGAAGAACGCTTCCCCAACGAAAAAGAGCAATACTAACTATTTGGGAATAATGCCGATACGTTAAAGAAATAGTATACAATTAATAATAGGAGAGAAGAGTATGAAGTTGGAAATATTGTACGAAGACAATCATTTAATTGCTGTAAATAAACCCGTTGGAATGCTTGTGCAGGGCGATGCTTCGGGCGATAAGCCGTTAATCGATGAGGTTGGCGAATATTTGAAAGAAAAATATAAGAAACCCGGAGAAGTCTTCACCGGATTGGTGCATCGTATCGACAGGCCGGTTAGCGGCGTGGTGCTAATTGCACGCACTTCGAAAGCATTGGTTCGTATGAACGAATTATTGCAGAAGCGCGAAATGAAACGCGAGTATTGGGCAATAGTAAAAAAACGTCCAGAGGAACTCAAAGGCGAATTGAAACACTATTTGCGTAAAGATGAGAAAAAAAATAAATCGTTTGTGGCCACAACCACAAAGAATAACAGTAAACTGGCCGTGTTGCAGTATGAAGTAATTGGCGGTTCTTCCTCTTATTACTTGTTAAAAGTGAATTTGGAAACCGGACGGCATCACCAAATCAGATGTCAATTGGCTGCCAATGGAACTCCCATACGGGGCGACCTGAAATATGGCTTCGACCGGTCAAATAAAGGAGGAGGTATAAATTTACATGCCAAATCGCTGGAGTTTATTCACCCTGTTAAAAAAGAACCAATTCGAATTGAAGCTCCACTACCCACCAACGATAACTTGTGGAATCAGTTTGAACAGCTTTCGTAATGCACCGATTTTCGTTTTTAATACTATTCCTATTATTATGTAACTCACTCAGTGGGCAACTGCTGATTAGTCAGCGGTACACACCCGATGAGCTTGTTCGTAAGCGATTGGTGAAGTCACAAAGCGGAGTAAAAATTTTAAACGTAAAGTATCGTGGCTCGCGCCATGCAATTGGATACTTTATGAATAAAACCCCGGCATTCGACATCAAAAACGGAATTGTATTATCTACCGGTTTTGTGCAGTCGGTAGGGGCACAAAACCGCCATGGAAACACCGGTTCGCCTATGGGCTATGCGGGCGATCGCGATTTGAGCCGCATTGTGCGGAATCGCACCAACGACGCCGCTGCACTCACCATTGAGTTTGTAAGTTATGCCGATTCGGTGCAGTTCAATTATTTTTTCGGCTCCGAAGAGTATCCCGAATATGTGAATAAGGGTGTAAACGATGTGTTTGCATTCTTCATTCGCAAAATAGACGAGGAAAACTACCGAAATTTGGCCGTATTGCCCAATGGCATGCCTGTAACTGTCGATAACATTAATGCACGGAAAAACAAGCAGTTTTATATTGCCAACGACTACTTTACAGGATATAATTACGATTTAATGCAGGAGGATCCTGCACGTGCTTACCGTTCGCAGGAATTTATGTTCGATGGATTTACCACCGAGCTGGTTGCAGCAACACGTGTGGAGCCTTATCAGACCTACGAGCTGAAAATTGCCATAGCCGATGTAGGCGACGATTTGTACGATTCGGGCGTTTTTCTCAAAAGTGGCTCGTTTTTGGCTCCCACCTTCGAAAAAAAGGCCATTCACGATATCGAATTTGCATTAGATGATGTAAAAACCAAGTTCGACGATGTAATCGATGTCAAAATTGTAAATGATACCGTGCAAGTCACTTCCCACATTGCTTTTGAGGTAGATAAATATAGGGTTAGTGATAAGTATGCCTCATTTCTCGATAATTTGGCAACAGCCGTAAGTCAAAGTGCCGATTTGAAACTCAATATATACGGCCACACCGATGGCACCGGAACCGATACGTACAACGAAACATTGTCGCTACGAAGAGCACGTTCCATTGCCGATTATTTAGCAGGTAAGGGTGTCGACCGAAGTCGAATGAATTGCGAGGGCTACGGAAGTACTCGACCCATCGCCGATGACAGTACCGAAGACGGGCGTTCCCAAAACCGCCGGGTAGAGTTTTATATAAGTCTTTAAAAAATGACTTTAATTTGTTAATAATTTGCTAATAAACAGATTTTCTTTTATTAACTTTGTATCACAAAACGTTGATTACATTTGTGTTAAAAAGATAAAACCATGAAATACTTCGATACTGTTCTGTTTATTAGCTTGTTAGGCATAGCCGTAATGCAATATATGTTTAATTTTATAGGCGGCTTTGGCTTTGCTGTATTAATAATAATTGCCACATTGGGGCTTTTGCCAATGCGCATCTTACTCGGAAAAACGCATAAAGTAAAGCTGATTTTACAACGAATCGCCGGTAAAGCTCAGCGGCAATAATTCGGTTGCATTATTAATAATATTGAAGCCGGATTTTCCACCCATAATCATTTTTATGGGCGATTTAAACCGTGTTTCAGTTTCCAGAATGACCTGCCTGCAACTTCCGCATGGTGCAACTTCAGATGAAACCAATTCATTGTTTTTCATCGCAACTACAGCAATTGTTTTTACTGCATTTTCAGGGTAATTTGCATTTGCATAAAAAAGTGCAACCCTTTCTGCACACAATCCGCTGGGGTAAGCCGCATTCTCTTGATTGTTGCCGGTAACAATAGTTCCGTTGTCGAGAAGAACTGAAGCTCCCACACTAAAGTTGGAGTAGGGGGCATAGGCATTTTTTGCTGCATCAGTGGCTTTTTCTATAAGCTCCCGATCTTGTTCTGTTAACTCTTCAGCTGTTGCAAAATGTTCGTAAGCAAATGAATATTGTCTCTTTGTCATAAAAAAAATATTTTCTTTTCGGCAATAAAACGTAATTAGCCTTCAAATATGCGAAAAATATACCAATTTTTATTGCAATTTGGCATATTCCGTCATTGTATTCGCTTAATTTTCTCACGGCTTACGTTTATTATGGAAAGAACCTTTCTGTAAAATTGAGCAATATTATGCTTTGTGACTCCCTTTTCAAACAGCAAAATTTAGGTTTTGGGAATTGTTCTATTGTTTATTTTTATGGTGTCGACTGTGAATAACTGATTGCGTTCAAATCAAAGGAAACTGCCGATTTTGTTTAATGAATTATTTTATGTGGCATAGATTTAGATCATCACGAAAGTGAGAAAAAAGTAAATGGTTATCCGTTTTTGTACCTAATTTGATTTTGATTTTCTTCATTTGCCCCTAGCCCTAAAGGGTGTGAAGAAAATCAATTGCTCCCTTTAGGGTTTGGGGCAGAACAATTGATTTTCACTACATTGGTTCTGTTTTAGGTACAAAAACGGATATGCGTATAAAAGTATACGGATGAACGAAAAAGCAAACATTAGCTCATCGCACGAGCGCAGCCAGCGCTATGGGGTTCCGCCAACGCGAAAATATCCGGAGCATCGGTTGTCTGCCAGTGAATTTGAAGCGTTTTTAAAAGAGAACGATCAATTAATTGTGCATGCGGCACCAATTATTTCGCAACTGTATAAAACGGTTTCCGGTTCCGGATTTTTTATCAATTTAACCGATTCTGAGGGATGTATTCTACTTATTGTTGGTGATGAAAATGTTTTAGATGAAGCCAAAAAGTTAAAAATGGTAGAGGGTGCCTATATGAATGAAGCCTCTATTGGTACTAATTCCATGGGTATAGTTCTGCACGACAAGCGTGCGGTTCAGGTTACTGCAAAAGAGCATTTTGTTTCGGCTTATCATCAATGGACTTGTTCTGCCGCCCCCATTATCAAAGATGGTGATGTGCTCGGTTGTATCAATATGACCGGTCATGCCACAGAGGTGCATTCGCATACGCTTGGAATGGTCATATCAGCAGCACATGCCATCGAAAACAAGATTTATGAACATGAATCGTTATTGAGGCTGGAAACGTCCAATCAGTTTGCTTTTGCCATGATGAATAATCTGGCTTTTGGAGTAATGGCCATAAATATTAGTGATAAGGTAGAATGGGCGAACGATACGGCATGTAGAATGGTTAATATTCGGAGAACAGAATTGCTTTCAGAAGATATTAATGTGCTTTTGCCAGATTGGCGGCGGATTAAACGAATCATTCTAAATGAATTGAAATTCATTGATGAGCACGCTTCGTTTCATATTCCCGGTATCAACGAACGTTTTTTGTTTAATGCATATGTTATTCGTGGTGAAAATTCAGCGATGCATGGGTATTTACTCACATTTAGGCAGTTTAGTCGAGTTGTCGATCTAATAAAAAAATATCAAGGGCACCATACCCGTTTTACGTTCGATAATATTATTGCTCAAAGTGCTGCTATGCAGGAGCTCATTCACCAAGCACGGCAGGTTGCGGGTAAGCCAAGTACAGTGCTGCTTAGCGGCGAGAGCGGCACGGGCAAAGAGGTTGTGGCTCAGAGTATTCATAATGCCTCGTTGCGCAGCGAAGGTCCTTTTATCGCAATAAACTGTGGTGCTATTTCGGCATCGTTGATTGAAAGTGAGCTATTTGGCTACGAGGAGGGAGCTTTTACCGGAGCCCGCAAAGGTGGAGCACCCGGTAAATTTGAATTGGCCAACCATGGAACCTTATTTCTCGATGAAATTGGCGATATGCCATACGAAATGCAGGTGAAACTGTTACGATGTCTTCAAGAGGGATCTATTACACGCTTGGGAGGCAAAAAAGAAATAAATGTTGATGTGCGCATTATTGCCGCATCCAATAAAAATTTACAGAAAGAAATAGACGATGGTAAATTCCGTCTCGATTTGTTTTATCGCATCAACGTTATTCATTTACATGTGCCGGCACTGCGGGAGCGAGTAACCGATATTCTTCCTATGGCACGCTTTTTTGCTGGACAAAAAGCCGAGAAAATGGGGCGCCCCATGCCTCGTATTAATTCGCGAATGAAAGGGTATTTGGAAAAGTATACATGGCCGGGCAATGTGCGCGAATTAGAAAATTTAATGGAGCGCTTTGTGGTGCTCGATGGGAATTATGAGTCGCTTATACACAATTCCGAACCTGATCGTTCTTCAGTTTCAACTCCTGAACCTTCTTCTTTACCAGCTTTTGAACCCAAGTCTTTGGCCGAAGTAGAAAAAGAAACGATTATTTCCTGTTTAAAAACATACGATTTTAATGTGTCGAAGTGTGCTAAGGTGTTGGGAATCAGTCGTAATACCTTGTATTTGAAGGCAAAGAAGTATTCCATTACCTTAGGCTAATGGTGTCCTGAAAATGCACAGTGTCCTAAAACTAAGCAGTGCTTTCGATGAAAGTGCTCAGTTTTAGGACATTTTTTATTGTGTAGTTTTAATGTTTATATGTGTCTATTTGTAATTACCTGTAATTTAGTGGTTTATAGTTTTTGGTATCGGTTTTGGCATAGGTGTGTCAAGCGAATTAATCATTAAATTATTTTAACCATAAAAATTTTGAATTATGAACCGATTCACATTGCCTAGAGATCTTTATTTTGGAAAAGGAAGTTTAGAAGTATTAAAAGAATTACAAGGAAAACGTGCCAGTGTTGTCGTTGGCGGAGGTTCAATGAAGCGCTTTGGCTTTCTCGATACTGTAATAAATTACTTGGAGGGAGCCGGTATGGAAACACAGTTAATCGAGGGTGTTGAGCCCGATCCATCTGTGGAAACAGTTATGAAAGGTGCAAAACAAATGCAGGAGTTTACCCCCGACTGGATTGTTAGTATTGGCGGAGGATCGCCTATCGATGCTGCAAAAGCCATGTGGGTATTTTATGAATATCCCGATGCCAAATTCGAAGAAATTGCCAAACCATTTAATATCCCAACATTGCGTAAAAAGGCTCGTTTCGCGGCCATTCCATCAACAAGTGGTACAGCTACCGAGGTTACTGCTTTTTCGGTAATTACCGATTATAACGAGGGGATAAAATATCCATTGGCCGATTTTGAAATTACACCCGATTTAGCCATTCTCGATCCGGAGATTGCTTATAAAATGCCTAAAACACTCACTGCTCATACCGGTATGGATGCGCTTACGCATGCTACCGAGGCAATAACAGCAAGTTTGGCATCAGATTTTAGCGATCCATTGGCATTAAAAGCCATTAAAATGGTTAAAGAAAACCTTGTGAAATCGTATAACGGCGATCAAGATGCCCGCGATGCTTTACATATCGCTCAATGTTTGGCGGGAATGGCCTTCAGTAATGCCTTGCTCGGTATTTGCCATAGTATGGCACACAAAACAGGAGCAATTTACCATATTCCACACGGATGCGCTAATGCCATTTATTTGCCAACCGTTATTGAGTGGAACAGAAAAAATTCTGAAGCAAAATATGCAGAAATTGCCCGTTATATTGGTTTGGAAGGTAGTTCAGATGCTGAGTTGTGCGATGCATATATCGAAATGATAAGGGAAATGAATGCAGAAATGGAAATTCCTGCCTCATTGCAAGCTTATGGTATCGATGAAAAAGATTTTATGAACAATTTGTCACGTATTGCCCATAATGCTGCCAATGATGCGTGCACAGGATCGAATCCCAGACCTACCACGGCCGAGGATTTTGAGAAACTTTATACGGCTGTTTATTATGGTCGCAGCATAGAAGAATAGATGTTTAGCGCGGGAGGTCAATATTTACTTTTGTGGAATATACAGAATTAAGATTTTTTTCAGCATCAATGATCTCCCGCGTTCTTCTATTTGGCATGTTTTTCTCTGGTTGAATCGCTATGCTTTATAATGAACTTTTGTTCATATCGGCAGAGGTGTTCTGTAATGTATAAAATCAAATAACTATGTTTCTGCACGTAAATTAGAGTTAGTGAAATCAAGATTAAGTTGAACGCAGAAACGGGATTCCATAAAAGTTTAATATATAATACTCTATAAATATTTTGGTATGAAAAAGTTTGAAATAACGTATCGAAAACAGCTGGCCGACGATATTTATCACATGCGAGTTTATGCGCCTGTGGTAGCCGAAGCCGCCCGCCCGGGCCAGTTTCTAATTGTTATTAATGATTCGAAA
>JAWOEM010000500.1:0-6024 GCA_046482785.1 Salinivirgaceae bacterium | reverse complement strand
AAAAAACAAAAGACCGGGCACAGCGCCCGGTCTTTTATTTTCCCTAAAAGCAATAGTAGATGCACGCATCGAATATTATATGGTATCGACGCAAAATAACATCTTGCTTTCATCTTTTCTGTTCTACTTTGCATTGATTTTGCTAAACCCAATGCTTCCGGCGAAAGTAGCCCAACATGGCAACGGCAACTAACACCATTACTCCCCACATCAGAAAATAGCTGTATTTGTATGTCAGTTCGGGCACATACTCAAAGTTGGTCCCATAAACACCGGCAATAAATGTGAGCGGGATAAAAATTGCTGCAAAAATGGTCAACACCTTCATCACATCGTTTGCTTTATTGCTCATGTTGGTGTTGTAAATATTCAACTGATCGGCCACCATTGTGTAATAAATCTCGATGGCATCGATTGCTTGTGTGGCAAGGTCGGCAAGATCGGGCAAATAATACAACCGCACTTTATCAGTTACAAAACCCACTTCAGTTTTCTCAAACCTACTAACTACTTCCTTAACAGGCCGAATATTCTTTCTGAAAAAAGCAATTTCAGTTTTATTTCTAAAAATCGTTTCGGCGTGCTGTTTTTCAGGCACAATTAACTCCTTTTCAAAGGACTCAATTGTGCGTCCGAAGGCTTCAATATTTATTATGTAGCCATCGATAAGTGTATCCATAAGGGCATAGGCCAAATAATCGGCTCCAACCTTACGAATTCGCCCCTTACTTTTCTGCAACCGATATAAAACATCGTCCCACAAATTACTGGTTTTTTCCTGAAACGACACCACATAATTGGAGCCCAACAGTAGTGAAACTTGTTCTGCATGAAGCTTATTAGTCTGCTCAAAAAAAGCCATGGACTTCATAATAATAACAAGTTGATTATCGTCTTCAAAAAGCCGTGGGCGCTGGTCGGTATTTAAAATATCTTCTAACGCCAGAGAGGCCACGTCGAACTTCTCCCCTATTTTCCGTATGGTTTCGGTATCGTGCAGCCCCTCAACACTAATCCACGTAACCATATTGGGCATCACAAGTGCATCGAGCTCCGAAACGTCTGTTTCGAAGTGTTCGATGTGGGTCTCGCTGTATCGAATACAGCTCATCTTCACGTCTGACTGATGCTGGACACCCTGAAAGATAAGTGCTCCGGGCATTTTTCCCTTTACCTTATCGCGACTTTTTAGAAATCGTGCCATAATGTTTTGGTTTTACCGCTTTACTTTTTTCCCAGATACCGCAAGCAAAGATATTAACAAAATTCTTACTTGCGGTATTTGGATCTATATGAGCTACATGCATGTTCGTTCGTAAATGCTCTATTGAGAGCCTCCCCATAAAGTTGGGGGTGTTTAGTAAACACTATTTGGCTACTGATGTTTCTTCAGCCGCCTTTTTATTAATATCGACCTGCAATGGATTCACCTCTTGCCCCCAATAAACTGTTGTATGTGGAAATGGAATTTCGATGTTGCGCTCATCGAATACTCGTTTTATCCGGCGGCGATATTCCCGTGCCACTCCCCACTGTTCAATTGGGAACGTTTTTATACGTGCTTTAAACAACACTGCACTATCGAGAAACTTATCAATACCAAAAATTTCGATCTCCTCTTTAATTTTCGGACCAAACTCCTCATCTTTTTCCAATCCTTCTGCAACCTCTTTCATAATGGCCATCACAACATCGGCATCTTCTTTATAGGCAACACCAATTTCTACGACAATGGCCGACCACTCTTTGGTCATATTCGATAAGCTATTTATTTTACCGTTTTGAAAAATATGTACGACACCGGAAAAATCGCGTAGGGTAGTTGTTCTAAGTTCAATGGCTTCAACAAGTCCGGCTGTTCCATTTATTATGGCAACATCGCCAGCACGGATTTGGTTCTCGAGCAACATAAAAAATCCCGAAATAAAATCACGAACAAGTTCTTGCGCACCAAAACCAATAGCCAAACCCAAAATACCTGCACTGGCGAGCAATGGGGCAATATTTAGCCCCAATTTATTGAGGAAAACCATAAAAAAAACAATCCAGATAGCAATATTTGCTGCTCCTCTGGAAATACCAATGAGTGTATTTATGCGTTTTTCGCTCTCCTCAGCCGCATTCTTATCCAGGCGCTGCGTTCGCTTTATAATAATCCTTTTTAGGCGACTAAGAAAAAAACGCGCCATGCGAAAGGCAAGGAAAGTAACGACAAACAAAATAAGCATACCGGGCAGGTCGTTAACCCCCCAATCGATAGCATTCTCATAAATCCGTGTCCAAAAATCGGTAGTAAAAAATTTCTCCATATGATTATTAGTTAAAAAATGGTTTAGTTAATTTCTTAAAATTAGCGTTTTTAAAAAGAACAAGCAACATAGAAGAAGGATTCTGAAAAACAAAAAAACCCAAATTGTTCAGCAGTGTAGCCAACCAGTTCGGGTTTTATCCATGCGCCATTCTATTCGAATGGCACTATTACATTTATTGCCTTCCTAAGCGTTATCTTCTTTTTCTTTTTTCGCCCGGAGCACGTCTTTTCCGGGGGGCACCTGTAGCTCCTCCGCGTGATGCTCCTCCTCGTGAAGCTTCACCGCCTCCGCCTGATCTACGATCGTCTTTACGAGCAGCTTTCTCCACTAAAATAGGTGTTCCGTCGAATTTCTTTCCTTGCAATTCGCGGATAAGTTTATCGTCGAGTTTATCTTCAATATCGAAAAACGAGAACTTTTTCATAATTTCAATCTTCCCAATATCGGCATTATTCGAGCGCAATGCTTCGTTTACAACGCCGATAAGTCGGGCTGGAGTTACATTGTGGGTTGACCCAATATTGATATACAATCGAGAGAATCCACTATCTCCGCTGCGTCGGCCTTTATTACGAGTTGGTCTTTCGCGGTCTTCTCCACGTCGGCTTTCCAACACATTTACATCGCGTGCATTTCGGTAATATTCTAAGAAGCGGTTAAACTCGGCAGACACAAAGTTTTTGATCAGCTCCTCACGACTCATATGCTCCAGTTTTTCGTAAATCTCGGGTAAGAATGGACTAATTTCTTTTTCATCCACTTTTACTTTATCTAACCGATCGATCAGCGACAGCAGTTGTGCAGAACAAATATCTCGTCCGTTGGGCACTTTTTCTTTATTAAATTTAAGTCCCGATATGCGTTCAATATCTTTAATTTTACGCGATTCGCGTGAATGAATAATAGCAACAGAAATGCCATTCTTTCCTGCACGCCCGGTACGTCCGCTACGGTGCACATATACCTCCGGGTCATCTGGCAAGTTGTAATTAACAACATGTGTTAAGTCATTCACATCAATTCCACGTGCAGCAACATCGGTTGCAACCAAGAGTTGTAACTGACGGGTACGGAAACGTGCCATTACCTCATCGCGTTGAGCTTGCGATAAGTCGCCATGTAACGCATCGGCATTGTAACCATCAGACATTAGTTTACGTGCCACATCTTTGGCTTCCTGTCGGGTACGGCAAAACACAATTCCATAAATATCCGGATTGATATCGGCAATACGCTTAATTACCTCGTACCGATCTTTGGCTTGCACCATATAGTAAATGTGAGTAACATTATCGGCAGCGGTATTGCGTCCAGAAACAGAGATTTGCTCCGGATTATTCATGTATGTGCTGGTGATTCGAGAAATTTCTCGCGACATGGTAGCTGAAAAAAGAAGCGTCTGTTTGGTATCGGGTGTATTCTCCAATATTGCATCGAGCTCTTCTTTAAAACCCATCGTCAGCATTTCATCGGCCTCATCCAAAATCAATCGTTTAATATGATTTGGTTTTAGGCGATTCCGGTTGATAAGGTCGCGTGTGCGTCCGGGTGTTCCCACCACAATTTGGGCACCGCGATTCAAATCTCTTATTTGAGTTTCAATACTGGCTCCACCATAAACTGCCACCACATTGATTTTTTTCAGATGCTTGGCAAAGTCGTTCAGATCTTTTGCAATCTGCAGGCAAAGTTCGCGTGTAGGACACAAAATTAGTGTTTGCGTCTGTTTGTTCTCAATTTCGGTTAAATGTAAAGCCGGCAAGCCAAAAGCAGCCGTTTTACCGGTTCCGGTTTGTGCTAAACCAATTAAATCTTGCTCCGAAGAAAGTAAAAATGGTATTGTTTTAGCCTGAATAGGCGTGGGTTGTTCAAAACCCATCTCCTGAATTGCACTTAAAAGTTCTGGGCGCAATCCGGATTCAGTGAAAGTAGTTGTCATAAATATATGTAAATTAGGGCGCAAAGGTACGATAATTAACCAATTAATCCGCTAAAAAACGAAAAAAGTTTCTATTAGCGAACAAGCCTTTAGCATACAAAATACGCCGGCATTGCAAGTAGAAATTACGGTATGCGTACAATTTCGCTCAGGCAAATCATTTGTTTTGTGCGTGGGATCGGGATAAAAAGGTATTTAAATTACTAAAGGCTGAAAATCAGTTTTGCCCACAAACCCTAAACAGCAGCTGATTTCCAACTACTTACTTCCTTCAGGGTGTGAGCAGAAAAGTGGCTGAAAACCAAATAAGACCCTTTTATACCGGATTCATAGTATATCTTTGTATTCCTTGCGGAATTTAGGTTTCATATTTGCTCTATTCCCGGCTTGCCGCATCACATGCTGTTATTCAACGGGATTAATTGATTGCTTTGTTTTTCAAAAAAATTCGCCTGCCACCCCAGTTAAATAAAAGAAATTTAACTGGGCAGGCAGGCGGTATTTAAACTATGCCATCCGCTAAGGCGGAATGACATAGTAAAGTGTCAAATAAATCAAATCGCTTCGCTAATCAAAGTGTCATCCCTGTGGAATACGATTTGAACCATAAAATTCCGTATTCCAATTTGCTAATCTATTTTTAAGATACATTTTGCCATAATGGGTTTTAAAATATTTTTCACGCTTTAACGCATCTTGTTGGTTTAAGCAAGCTTCAAAATAGATTAGCTTTAAAGGACGGCGATAACGGGTAGATTCTACTTCACCCTTTTGGTGTTGTTCAAATCGTAAATTTAAATTTTTTGTATAACCAGCATAGTTTTTTCCATCTTTTAAACTTTTCAAAATATATACGAAATAAAAATTATCCATTGTAAAAATTTAAATTTATTCCACAGGGCTAGTCCTTAAGGCAGCGAACGGAGAGTCCGCCCACACGGGTGAAGCTGTACATGGCCGCATCGCTACTATCGAAGCTCAGGCGCCGCGAAAAGACACCAGCTATAGTACTCGACCAATAGTAGCTGTAGGAGCCAACATTGCCGAGCGAACCATCGCCACCGTTGCGATAGCCCGCCATTGGCAATTTAAGTGGCGAAGCATAGGCTCCGGCTGCATCGTTACTACTCCAGCTTTGACGTTCTGCATCCAGCTCCGCATCTGTTGGTAAACGGTAACCACTTGGGCAGGGGTTATTGGTGCCGTTTACGCCCTGCCATAAATCATCGTTTTGAGGGCTACGCCAGTCGTAATTTGCATCCGAACCTGAGGTTATAAAGTCACCATGCCCGGGAGTATTGGAGTAACTTAATTTAGAAGTGATGCCGGAGTTACGTTTTTCATGGCCATCAGTGCCTCGGCCCCATTGGTAAAGGTCGCCATAGGCATCGGCATCGGTGCTACTTGTTGCAGCTTGTGAAGCACCAAGGTTGCGATCCATCCAGATTTGTCCGGTGGTGGGGTTGGTTACTTCTACAACGGTTGTTCCACTCACGCCACTTTCAACCGTAATATAGTCTGTTTTGGTTTCGGTATCGGAGCCGTAATCATTGGTAACAGTTAATTCTACAGTATAAGAGCCTGCAATATTGTATGTATGTGAGGGGATTGTATCGGTGCTGGTGCTGCCATCGCCAAAATCCCAACTCCATGAAGTAGGTTCATTGGTCGATTGATCGGTAAAATTTATTGTTCCGCCTTCGGTAATATTGGTTTGGTCGGCGGTGAAAGCTGCTAACGGAGCAGATCCTGCCGCTTCAACCGTAATATAAT
>JAWOEM010000467.1:0-6615 GCA_046482785.1 Salinivirgaceae bacterium | reverse complement strand
CAACTTAATTCTCAAAACAACCCAATTAACTAATCACCCGGAAACAGAAAGTCATGAAGCTTCAGTTTGGTACAAAATAAGCAAAATCACCATCCAATATCTAAAATCAGTTGCAAACAGCCGGGATGGTGAAGTTTAGCAAGGACGAACCATAAATCACCAATACCTTAATCACTCAATCAACTTAATCAACTCAATACCTCAATCAACGAAATACCCAGAAACAGAAAGCCATGAAGCTTCAGTTTGGTGCAAAATAAGCAAAATCACCATCCAACATCTAAAATCAGTTACAAACAGCCGGGAAGGTGAAGTTTAACAAGAATAAAACATAAATCACCAATACCTTAATCACTTAATAAACTTAATCAACTCAATACCTCAATCAACAAAATACCCAGAAACATAAAGCCATACAGTTTCAGTCTGGGACAAAATAAGCAAAATCACCATCCAATATCTAAAATCAGTTACAAATACACGGTTAGTTAAATTTAATACAAAAAACCAAATACACATATTTCCTTCCAGTTTATTCTTACTTTTGTTGCCAATTGTACGATACAATAACTTATTTAATCAGATGAATCTGAAATGGCAGATCCAATAGTAATTTATACAGACGGCGGCGCAAGTGGAAACCCCGGGCCGGGAGGCTATGGGGCTGTTATGCGGTATAAGAATCATCAGAAAGAAATGGCTGAAGGATTTAAACTCACAACTAATAATCGAATGGAGCTTTTGGCCGTAATTGTTGCCCTCGAACAGCTTAAAACACACAGTATTCCGGTACGTATTTACACCGACAGCAAGTATGTGGCCGATGCTGTTGAGAAGGGTTGGTTGGCCAATTGGCAGCGCAAACATTTTAAAAATGTAAAAAATCCGGATTTGTGGCAGCGTTTTCTCCGAATTTACCCAAAACTTACCGATATCAAATTCATTTGGGTAAAGGGACATGCCGGTAATGAACTTAACGAACGTGCCGACCGATTGGCTGTTCAGGCTTACAAATTGCCCGGTCTTAAAGAAGATACCGGCTATGTGCAGCAAAACGGAACTCTTTTGGATGAATAATCATACATACAAAATTCATTTATGGAACGCAAAATAAAACGAATAGCCATATTTGCAAGTGGTTCGGGAACGAATGCCGAAGCCATTTTTAATCACTTTGCTAAAATTCCGGACGTTCAGGTTTCAGGCGTTTTTGTTAATAAAGCCGACGCCTACGTTATTACTCGCGCAAAAAAGCATTATGTGCCTGTTTTTACTTTTAATCGCAACGATTTTTACAATAGTAACAGAATTTTGAACCTGTTATGCGAGCAGAAAGCAGATTGCATTGTGCTGGCCGGCTTTCTATGGCTTATGCCCACGCATATTCTGGACGCATTTCCAAATGCTGTTTTAAATATTCATCCCGCTCTGTTGCCGGCATACGGAGGCAAGGGAATGTATGGCGACCGTGTTCACCAAGCAGTATGGGAAAATGGCGAATCGGAAACCGGAATTACCATTCATCAGGTGAACGAAAAGTACGACGAAGGAGCGATTGTTTTTCAGGCAAAGGTGGATATCCAACGCAACGATACCCCCGAAACCATTGCAGGGAAGGTGCACCAGCTTGAGCATGAATATTACCCTAAGGTGATAGAACAATTTTTGCGCGAGAATGTCTAATAGATGAACTTTGCGTAGAAATATTGCACATTTAATAAAAGTAACCCTTTCCAGATATGATAATTATTCTTTCACCAGCCAAGACACTCGATTTTGAACATGATGCATCGGTGAAAACCATGACTGAACCTCGCTTGGCGGAGGATGCATCTCAAATAATGAAAAAATTGAGTGAGTACGATGAACCGGGGCTTGAGAAATTAATGAAAATTAGCTCGAAGCTGGCATCGTTAAATGCATTGCGACACAGGAGCTGGTCTGCCACCCATACCAATGAAAATAGCAAACAGGCCATTTACGCATTTCGGGGCGAGGTGTATAACGGAATCGATATCGATCGGTTTAACGTCGATGAAATGGAATTTGCACAACAGCATGTGCGCATTCTTTCAGGGCTTTATGGCGTTTTGCGTCCGCTCGATCGCATTCAGCCCTATCGGTTAGAGATGGGAACAAAACTCAACATTGACAAAAATAAAAATCTTTACGAATTTTGGGGTAGCAGCATAACTGAGGTTCTTCAAAAGGATCTGGACGCTACGCAAAATCCTGTGTTGGTAAATTTGGCTTCCAATGAGTATTCCAAATCGGTGAAAACCGATGCACTGTCGGCGCCCATTGTAACGCCGGTGTTCAAGGAACTAAAAAATGGCGACTACAAAGTTATAGCCATTTATGCCAAAAAAGCCCGCGGATTAATGACTGCCTACGTTATTAAAAACCGAATAACAAACGCCGAAGATTTAAAGTCGTTCGATGAGGACGGTTATATGTTCGATGTAAACTTGTCGACCGACAACGAATGGGTATTTACACGCGGATAACAGTTTTTTTAGGACTTAACGCTCCCACGATAAAGTTTTTTTTACGTAGCCAATAATCCAAAATCCGCAAGAAGAAATAGTGAAAGCCTATGTATTCGTACGGATTTCGACTAAACACATCGTTCATTTTGACCTCAGAACTTCGCTCAAACATGTGTTCTCCTAGGCCGGTTCGCCTTGGCATAGCATTCGCTACAGCAAATGCAGACAACAGAGCAAGAGGTTACCTAAATTCCATAAGAACTTTGACCTTGAAAAAATATATCCTTGCAGATTTTGGTATTACATTATTTTCAGCGTTTAGTAATTTGAAAAAACATTTTTCATTAAAAAACGTAAGTATACTGAAATGAAGCACCCAAAATTTGCAAGAATTTCCCCTTGAAAATTAAATCCTTGCGAAATTTAGGAAGTATGTGGAAAAGGAGATATTGAAACACGCTTTAATCCGTTGCTGCATTATTGTTCATCGGCGGACAATTAATGGTGATTGTCCCGTTTTTCATCAAATATTTAGTACATTTGAATTTCCATTTATTGGAGTTCACAGTAAAGGGGTGGATATACGACCATTGAAAATTTAAGTTTATTCGTATGAATAGGGAAGAACTAATTTTTTTCATAAAAAAGGCGAAAGAAAAGAGATCGAAAAGCCTTGATTTGTCGAACAGGGATTTGACCGAGTTGCCACCAGAGATTGGCGAACTTACGTCCTTGGAGCATTTAAACTTAAGCTACAATAGCATTAGCGAAATCCCGCCGGATATTGGACGGTTGGTGAACCTAAAAACACTGCTTTTGCTTCGTAACGAAATTGCCGTTCTTCCGCCCGAAATTGGGGCACTCAGCAATTTAACGCTACTAGATATTAGCTACAATGCATTTGAGACTCTACCCTCAGAAATTGGGTTGCTCGGACAATTAAAAACATTCGATGCAAGTTACGGGAAGCTAAAACGGCTACCACTAACCTTTATCGAGTTACTTAGTCTTAAGGAGCTGTTTTTAGAATCGAATCCGTTTGAGTTTCCACCCGAAAAGGTCGTGAAACGCGGTTTGTATGCTACCATGCATTACCTGACACTTGAGAAGAAAAAAGCCGATGCGGCTAAGGTTATGCTTCAGGTTTTCAATATGCCCAAAAGCCTTCAGGAACCATTCAAACAATACTTGACCTACTTTAATGATCTGGTTTCCAATGCTAACGAGACGGAAGTGCGCTTCGATGTGAAATTTATCCGTCATGAAGATTTGGGAGTCGATATCGATATTAAAGTAGGTGTGGAGAACTACCTTTACGACTTTATGAAGTTTATTAAAGATAAAATTGACGAATCGCAAAATGCTACAGGTGCACGCAAATCGGGATTGGTCGATTTACAGATATCTGAATTGCGCAAGCAAATGACTGAATTTAACGATTCGTTGGAGTCTAAAATGTCAGAAATACAATCCATTAAAGATAAAATGAACGATTTTATTAATCGGCTCAACGAAGAATA
The DNA here is from genome assembly GCA_046482785.1 of Salinivirgaceae bacterium. Lineage (GTDB taxonomy): Bacteria > Bacteroidota > Bacteroidia > Bacteroidales > Salinivirgaceae > Salinivirga. Next base: position 2,606 of record JAWOEM010000467.1, on the reverse strand, counting down.
AGGAAACTTGACCGAAATTTTGTAATTTGCCATACATCAAAAAACCGGAATTATGACAAAAGTTTATGCAGTTTGTAATCATAAAGGAGGTGTTGGCAAAACGACATCGGTTCTTAACCTGGGAGTTGGGTTTAGCCGCCGAAGAAAAAAAACATTGCTCATCGATCTCGATCCCCAGTCGAACCTTTCCCAATCGATGGGTGTAGATGAGCATTTCGATAATAATATTTATGGGGCGCTCAAAGGCGAATACCAGCCCGAACCCATTGTGGTAAACAAAAACCTGCATGTAATTCCTGCCATCCTCGATTTATCGGGAGCCGAACTTGAGCTGGCTGCTGTTCCCGCACGGGAACTGCTGTTGCGCGAAATTATTGAAAAAACATCTGATTCCTACGATTATATTATGATCGATTGTCCTCCTTCGCTAGGATTACTTACGCTAAATGCATTGGCTGCAGCCAAATCGGTAATTATACCGGTTCAATCTGAATATTTAGCCGTACATGGGTTGAAAAAAATTATGGAAACCATTGAAATTGTAAGGAAGCGCCTCAATAGTGAGCTGGAGCTCGAAGGGCTTTTTTTAACCCAATACGACAAACGAAAAGTACTGAACCGCGATATTCGGGAAACCGTAGCCGAAGCATTTGGCGCAAAGGTGTTCAAATCTGTTATACGCGATAACATTGCGCTAGCCGAAGCCCCTGTGAGCCAAAAGGATATTTATTCATACAAAAAAAATAGCACCGGAGCACTCGATTACGCTTCGTTGACAAAAGAAATACTTCAAAAAAACTAACCTACTATGGCAAAAAAAAGCTTTAAATCCGGCGTAAAAAATATTATCGATTCTATCGACGAACAAAAAAGTCCGACATCTTCCCGCAAACCATCTGACAAGAAAAAAGGTTCGCAAAAGTCGGCAACCAATGTAACAATAACCCTGACCAATGCACTTACCGTGCAAAACGCAGGTCCCCTAAAAGCCGAGCTCACTGAAGCACTTAAAAGGAAGAAAGTGACGATTTCCAGCGAAGAAATTACCGAAATCGATGTTTCATCCATTCAATTGCTGATTGCTTTCGAGAAAAGTGCCGTTCAAAAGGATGTTGCAATCGACTGGCAACTAACCCCTTCAGAAGATGTGCGTAATCTGGTGAAGCTCTCCGGATTAAATAATTTTCTGGGCTTTTGCAAAACCGTAGAAAGTGCTTAAAAGTTGTGAGTAATCGATTTGAGGCTTTCGTTCTCATCGATTCATAACCATTTTTACATTATAAAAGCACGCATTATAATTGCTTGTGCAGTAAAAATAAGGCGTTTTATTACGCCTTTTTCACAAATTCCGATTTCAGCGCCATAGCACCAAACCCATCTATTTTGCAATCGATATTGTGGTCGCCGTCGGTTATTCGAATGCGTTTTACCTTTGTGCCGGCTTTAATGGGACCCGATGCCCCTTTGACCGGCAAATCTTTTACCACAATAACCGAATCGCCATCGGCTAGAACATTTCCGTTGACATCTTTTACTACCAGTTCATCTTCGGCTGATAGCTCAGCAGGATTCCATTGGTGGCTGCACTCCGGGCATTCATACATTTCTTCGTTCAAATAATAGCCGTATGGGCACTGACACTGCGGGCAGATTTGCATTTCGTCTGACATGAGTTTCTTTTTTTTCTTTTTTTGCAATAGTAATTTGCAGTTGATTAAACGTAAACGAGTTGTAAAATCCGCTGCAAGTTTTCTACATCTGTTTCGTCGAAGGCCTCCACCTGATCGCTGTCCACATCGAGCACACCCAATAATTGGTTGTTTTTATCGAAAAATGGGAGTACCACTTCGCTTTTTGAGCGGCCATCGCAGGCAATGTGCCCGGGAAAATCTTCCACATTTCGCACCAAAACAGACTTTTGTGTGTTGATGCCCTCCCAGCAAACGCCTGTATCTTTTGCCAGTTGCATGCATGCCACCGGCCCCTGATACATTTTCACCTGCAAGTTGCCGTTGTTCAGAAAATAGAATCCCGATTTAGTTCAGCCTTATCGATTTTACCATTATTGTTTTTGGGCATTTTTTCTACTAAAATAATTTTTTGGGGAACCATAAACGGTTCAAGTTTTGACGAACACGCTCTTCGAATCTCCTTTTCATTAAATAGTTCATTGTTGTGAGTTGTTACAAATGCAATTATTGATTCACCTAATACTGCATCAGCTCTACCTAAAACTGCAACTTCCTTTACTCCTTCAATTTTATATATCACATTTTCAACTTCAACCGGACTAACTTTTTCTCCCATGGTTTTGATGATATCATCGTTTCTTCCCAGAAAATACAGGAAACCATCTTCATCCATTTTAAATAAGTCCTGCGCACATAACATTCTTTCACCGGGGACAGGACCAGGTTTCAACATTTGTTTGCTCAACTCATCGTTGTTCCAGTACCCTGACATAACGTGCGGACCCCTGACATGCAATATCCCGGGTTCATTCGGAGGAACAGGGTTACCATCTGCCGACAAAAGCAAGACTTCTGTTCCGGGAATTGCTTTCCCCACAGAACTAATTTTTTCATCGATTAGCTCAGGTTCCAAAT
>JAWOEM010000445.1:0-3439 GCA_046482785.1 Salinivirgaceae bacterium | reverse complement strand
GTTATACTCACTCAAACTCGTATCACTTACACCAGTAAACTCAACGATTTTGAGTTTCGCAAGCCTTGAAAATCGAATTTATTCACTGAACACCCCGACTTTATGGACAGGCTCTAATTAGTGGCAATTTTCTTCATCGCCAACCCACAGCATGATGGCAAATCACAAATAAGAAACCATCGATTAAAAAGAGAATAAATGAGAACAAAAATCATAACAAACGAGCAACATTACGATGAGGTGATAAAGCGAGTGCGCACGGCTAAGAGCTTTATTTGGATTGGAACAGCAGACATTAAAGACCTACACGTATCACAAGAAGGCCGAGCAGTATCTTTTTTACATACATTGAACCAATTGGCTCAAAAGAAAGTGCAATTACGATTGATATATGCAAAAACACCGGGAGAAAACTTTAAATCAAGCTTGGCAAAATACCCACTTTTGCAAAAATCGATGGAAACCATGCTTTGCCCGCGGGTACACTTCAAGCACATTATTATCGACAGAACATTTGCCTACACAGGATCGGCAAACCTTACCGGCGCTGGGTTAGGCATGAAAAGCCCCAACCGCAGAAACTTTGAAGCAGGAATTATTACAACGGAGCCGGTTTTGATAGAACAAATAATGGATCAGTTTGATGAAGTTTGGATGGGTAAATTTTGCCCCTCGTGTGGAAGGAAAGCATACTGCGAAACTCCTTTAGGATAAATGAGCCCCTCAACGCGTTAGCAACAAACAGAACCGCAGAAACACCAATTTGAATTAGCTATCCGGATCAAAGTCGAGTACAATGGAATTCATACAAAACCGCTTGTAGGTAGGTGGCGGGCCATCATTGAAAATATGTCCCAGGTGGGAGTCACACCTTCCGCAAAGTACCATAAGCATTGCAATATAGCAAAAGAAATTCTCAAACGAAAGGAATCTAAACCTTTACAATAGTAGAATAGTCGGGTTTGCGCTATCACAAACCCGGCTATTCAATACTGAAATATCACTTTTTCCAACACTCCGAAACAAAGCAAACGATAGTGCTTACCCGAAAAATCAAATTTATTCTCAATTATCATAGTTATTAAGGTGCTCATGAGCAAAAGGTTCTGCATTAAGCTCTTCCTGAAAGTGTCAAGTGATTTGAGAACAATTCCTAAGCATTAGTCGCTAACGAGCATTTATTAAAACAGGAAATCGACACCAAAATGCAATCCGGGAATACACAAAACCAACTTATTATGAGAAAATTGCCACGAGGAGAATGGCATAAAAAATTTAGACTCATTCATACTGGTTTGATTTGAAAACTTCATAATGTTCAACTGTGGACCGACACCTAAAAGCAAATTGGGCAAAACCTCATAACTAAGTGTAGAAGAAAGACGAAGAACATTATATTTCAGCCACGACTCTGACAAGTCTTCCCACAAAAAGCGACCGGTTAGTTCAGTTGCCATGTGCCATTTTTCATGCATCTGAAAAAGCCGCCCCACTCCTACTCCAAATCCGTAAACAGGATGATTGAAATAACTTGAGGATAAATTATACATGGTATATAGCTTGCGTGATCCGGTTTTAAACCCGACATTAAAAAACAATAGATTATCTGAATTGACAAACAGCGAGTAAAACCCGTTTTTAGCATAATTAAACAGACCTAAAGCAGCACCATCAATAGTATCTGCAATATTTACCAACCCCAACTGTACGCCCCTATTCACACCGGAATAATTAACCAACCCTACCTGAAGGCCGTTGAGTACTTCAACACTTGTATTCATTAAACCGGAAAGTTGAGCGCCTTTAACTCCGCCACAGCAATGATTATAAATAACGCCCACCTGCAACCCGATTAACGCACCCCTAACAATATTACTTCCCCCTCCTATCTGAATCCCGATATTTTTCTTTGCAGAGTAATTAATTCCACCCGATATTTGAGCTCCATGCAACCCTTCAAAAGAAAAGTTCCCCAACCCGGCACACTGAAACCCTACAACTTCATCATTTACAAAATTCATTCCTCCTGCCATTTGAAAGCCCCTCATCCCTCTATTTAAAAGGCTGGCAACACCACTAACTTCAAAGCCGGAAACCTGTCCATTTAAACCGCCCAACAAATTAACAGACAAATAATTACGAACAACTGGACTTTCATCACCATTGGTATTGAAGAATGGCAAAACAGAAAACTGGGCAAACTTACACAAACTTATACTTTCCAGATTTTCGGCTATTGTAATGGATCTATTGAGCAAACCGGCTGAAATCTTTTTGGGAATAATATCGACAACACCACGTTGCCTATTATTGGCAGATAAAGTATCGCAGAAAACTTTGCGGCGTAATAAAATCACCAAATTATCGCGTAATTGTGGATGAAAATGTACAATTGTATCTTCAAATCCCTTTTTGGCAATATATAACGTTCCTGATTCAAAACGTGTAGTACGCGGCAAAACAAAGCCTCCGCCGGCATCAGTAGAAACAACATACTGTTCATCGACATGCATTACACTCACACTTCCAATACCACTATTCGTTTCCGAATCAACAATCATCCCGCAAACAGGGTATTCCACAAAAGGCTCCTCAACCCGACTGGAAAAATTGGTCAATACCACGATTTTATCACCAATGGCTACAAAAGAGACCGTATCGCCAAATAATTGTGTAATACATTCTCTCTCGGAAAAACAATTACCAAAAAATGCAATCTCCCTATCGGGATTAAAATAATACGAATCGTACACAACTTCTTTCATTACAAGCCCCTCCACACCCTCCACAGCTTGGCTAAACATAACCAACTGATTACCTGACCTCTCGACAATTTGCGCAATCAAAACATTAGCACAAAACAAGAAAACAAGTTGTGTAAGAAACAACCTGGCCACAACGCCTACAGACCCATTTATTTTACGTTCACAAAAAGAACAACAATTAACCATAATGCGCAGGTATAACACCAACAAAAAATACAAATACAATAATACGAAAAGTCATGGACACGGTAAAACCAACAAAACGTAAAACACTTCGATAAAAATGCGATTTTACATGTTTATAATTTGGATTTTCAAAGTCATTACCTGTTCCGAGGAATCAGAATGTACCTATCCATACTAAGTCCAATATACGCCACATTTTGTTTGTAGGTTCGTTATAATCATGTGAGTGTGTGATCCGCTAGCCGGCGGATCATGGCTCGATTAATCGTTCTAAAAGTTTTAAATAAACAGTGACTATTTGCAACTTTTATGCTTTGAAAATAAACAAAATAACTTCGCATAATTTGTAAACCTAATTTCATAACAAGAGCTTAATTGATTGACACGATTTTTACGGACTTTGCGTGGAGTCTTCCGAACTGAATGTATTCACGTCTGCCTGCCGGCTGACAGGCCAGGAACGTGAAGTTTTTCAATTTGTCTAATGC
>JAWOEM010000434.1:0-5635 GCA_046482785.1 Salinivirgaceae bacterium | reverse complement strand
CGAAAAACAGGGGCCGTTCCGGACGGCCGCCGCGCAACAGGCAGTTACGAACCTCGTCATTGATCTTTTCATTTTTACCTGCGTTAAAAAATGTTTACAGAACGCTACTATGCGCACATTTTTTGTCTTGCTAAAAACGAAAATATCTTCAACTTAGCCGCAATTTCACACTTGACATAACAGTAGTAAACCGTAATGGCTCAAACTGCAAAGTAAAACTACAAAATTTATTTTTTAATTGCATGCCGATGTTTAATAATTTGTAAAATCGTGTAGAACTATCATGTTTTCATAAGCATAATAATTGAAGATTTTAATAGCTAAATTTGAAGTAAATGAAAGATGTACCGAGGCCGGCCTAGCCTGACGAGCTCAACGCAGTTAATTCGCAAAGAATACAAAGATATATTATGAGTCCGGTATAAAAAGGGTCTTATTTGGTTTTTAGCCACTTTTCTGCTCACTCCCTGATGAAAGTAAGTTGTTGAAAATCAGCCGCTCTTTAGGGTTTGGGGCAGAGCTGATTTTTAGCCTTTAGTAATTTAACTACCTTTTTATGCCGCTCCCATATTATATAATCTTGCGGATTTTAGGTGATTTTTGGCAATGACATTTGTTTCATTATTTTTCCCCTTCGTCGGGAACTTGAACAGGTACAATGGGGAGGCTTGCGCGATTAAAAAAATCCTGTGCTTTTTCATAATCAGGGGCGAAAGCTAGCATGTATCCACCGCCGCCCGAACCGCATAGCTTCATGTAGCAAATATTTTGTTCCATTGCTTTTTGCCAGTACGGCAATATTTCTTCCGGAATCATTCGTTGCATGAAGCTTTGCTGCCAGTGCGAAAGCTCCGATAGTAATTTCCAGAATTGTGGGTAATTAATGGTTAATAAACTATTGATAATTGAATTGTTGAGATCTTGTAAATAATGGCGATCGATGCTCTTGTTATGAACCATACTTATAAAATGGTGTACCAACGGCTCTGTTTTTCCAGTTTTACGGGTATCCACAAGAAATAGACCTTCTTTGTTTGTGGGAGAAAAGTTGGGTTTTTGCACTGTTTGCAGGGTTTCGCCTTCAACTAATAAGGTTTTGTTTAAGAGCGAAACCAGCGGATCGATGCCCGATGACCGACCGTGAAAGAAATTCTCCATGCTTGCCAATTGCTGCCGCAGATTTGCCGGGTACTGAGTAGAGGCCGATGCATATTTTTGATATACGGCAGCAATAAGTGCTCCCGAACTACCTGCTCCGTATCCTTGTGGTATGGTAGATTCAAAGTAGAGTCCGTTTTTTATATCGTTAATAAACTCCCGGGTATTTATATAAAAATCAAACGCATTGTTTTCAGCTTGTTTATGTAAATGCTGAGCATAATGTTTCAGTTGTAAATTCGAATTTTTGGCATAATCAACGGCTGTGTATTTATTATCGTGTAAAACGCTTAACTCGCCACTAAAGTGCTTGAAGGGAACTGTCAACGCCATTGAATTGTAAATTATGCTGTATTCGCCAAACAGCATTAGCTTAGCATTAAAGCGCGTTCTTAAAGTCGGGTCGTCTGTGTTTTGCATAGTATTAAAAAAGTTCTTTTGCACCTTTTCCGGTTTCATCGTCAATTACATCGATGGGTTTGCGGCGTTCGGTAATCCAGTTGCTTATAAAGGAGCGCACCTCTTCGTAATGTTCCGGTGCATAAAGTAGGTGAATATTGGGCCCGGCATCAATTGTAAATGCGGCTTTTAAGGCTTTTCCCTTCCGGAAAGCTAAAAAATCGTTTAAAAATTGAATAGAGTCGGGCAGAAGCAGTAAAACCGGGTTTGCCGATGATAGCATAAGTCCGTGCAATGCCAACGCTTCACTTTCTGTTATGTGTTGCCACTTTTCAAAATCGCCGGTGTTTAATGCTTCCAGCATGTTTTGAGTGTTTTCGTTTGCCTGAGCAATTCGTCCTTGTTTGTAAGCATGGTTATTCATTAGTTCATGCCCTGCAGAACTCGATACAGCTTTCGGGTTTTTACTGAAAATCAAAATGCTGTCATGGATTTTTAAAAAATCGTTGTGCGGCGTAAATGGAATAGCAAATTCGTTTGTGCTGTTGGCTGTAGCTCCGGCTCCCCAAATAGCGTAGGGTGCATAAACCGACCGGCATGCACTTCCCGAACCCAACCGGGCATAGTAGGAGCTTTTTTGTAAAAAAGCATCATATCCAAGGTCTTGTTGGTGCAATCGGCTTCCCAAACTTAAAAGTGCCAGCGCCAGAGCACTTAATCCGCTGGCCGATGAAGCAATACCCGTTGAGTGCGGAAATGTGTTAATGCTATTTATTCTTAAAAACTTCTCTTTTATTTTTGGATATTCAGTGGCAATGAGCTCAATTAATTTACCGATTCGGTTTTCAAATTTTCCACCCACTTTTTGTTGCGATAGAAAAAACTCGAAATTGGCGGCCAATGGCGACGATTTGGGTGACCAATGTATTTCGGTTTGGGTAAACGCATATTTGAGGGTCATGCTTACTGATGGGTTAATGGGTAGTTGATTGCCGTATTTTCCCCAGTATTTTACAAGCGCAATATTCGAAGGACTGCGCCACTCTAGCGTCCCTTTATCTACAGATGTATCGGTAAAATTAAGAATGGGTTTCATTTTTTACAATTTCTGTCCAGTTAAACATCGTTGGCCGATCTTTGCCAGCAAAATAATCAATAATATCGGCACCGCTAAGTTCGCTCACTGCGAGCATAAAGTCGCCGCCCCAGGCACCAAGAGATTTAAGCTGCCCGTTAAAATCGGGGAATTGCTTTTGTATGGGGGGAATATCGAGTATGTGACTCATAATTTCTTCATGTTCCTTCATCAGTTCCATAATATCTTCTATTGTGCCGGCACTTATCCAGCTTTCGCTGATGCGGTTAATGCGATTAATATCATTTCGATCGATTTTCCGCTGTCGAAAACCGCGAATGGCTTCTGCCGTGTTTATTTTATTTTCTTGAAAAATAAACCACATATTTCGTTCAAACGTGGGACGGTATTCAATAATTTTTGTGTCGGGGTTATTGTTTTTATTACTGTAAAGCAATGGTTTGTCTGATTGAGCGCAGGCAATATCGTAACCTGAGCCACCACCTACCTTAGCACTTACAGCAAAAGGATCTACGTTGGCCCATTTGCATAAATTAACAATGAGCGAAGAGCTGCTTCCCCAACCGTAATTCATGGGAAGGTCAATGGTCGAGGTAACCTCTGCACCGCAGTTTAACAGAAACTTTGGATTTATTTCTCTAATAGCTAAAAATACGCGTTGTATCCATTCACTTTTTTCGTTATCGGCATCTTGAAGAATGTTAAACTGATCGGTATCGAAAATTGTGTGGAAAATAATTTTTCCGTTAAAAAGCGTGCGCCAATAAATGATGGAGTGTGCAACGGGTTCGATCGTTAGCTCCTGACCAAATTTGAGTGGCACAGCAAAGGTGGTTGCGCCGTGCAAAGCCATGTATTCGCCGGTTAGCATCAGTTTTCCGTTCGATCTGAATTGCTGTGTCATAGTTACTATATTAAAAGATAATCAAATAAAGATAATAAAACCGCTTGAATGAGCCGTGATTAATCAAGGCTTTTTGTTGAAAATTTGAAGCATACTAAACCATCTTCGTTAAAACTGTCAGCTTATTTCATTATTATTTCGTAGAAATTCGCGTACTGCCTGCACTGAAATTGGTCGGCTGGCAAACCACCTTTTGGCCAACTGGTGTTGTTTCTGTGTTCCATTTTCGGCCATTAAAATATTGCTTAAATGCAATTTCATGTGCCCGTGTTGTATTCCGGTCGATACCAATGCGGCCACGGCCGAAAAGTTATTAGCTAATCCGACAGCTGTAGCAATTTTCATGAGCTCCGGAGCCGTTGGATTGTTGAGCATTTTGAGAGCCAATGCAGCCGTTGGGTGAGTTTTTGTCAATCCGCCTACCGTGCCAAGTGCCATGGGCAGTTTTAGCTGCATTCGAAATATTCCATTTGAAATTTCTGCGTTCGAAAGCGATGAGTATTGTCCTTTTGCCGATGCAAAAGCATGTACCGCAGCCTCAGTAGCTCTGTAATCGTTTCCCGTGGCCATTACAACCGCATCGGTGCCATTCATTATACCTTTGTTGTGTGTTACGGCTCTGCTAACATCTATTTGGGCAATTTGCATGGCTTTTACAAATTTTTCGGCAAACTGTTTTGGTGGTAAGGTGCTATCCCACGTAAGTTCTTCTACCGGGCACGATAATTCTAGTGTTACGCTATTTTCCGGCGTATAATTCGATAAAATGGCCATAATAATTTCGGGCTCGTTCATGTTGTGTTGCCCGGCAAAAAGTGACAATGCATTTGCTATTTCCTCCAAAACGGTGTTAATAAAATTGGCGCCCATACTATCGGCTGTATTGAAAAAGGCTGTTAGTTTGTATGTGTCTAAATTGTTATCGGTCAGCTTTTTAATGTCGAATCCGGTGATGCCGCCTCCACGTTTTTCCATTCTTTCTGTTAAATGTGCGGTTGCATTTTTCAGGTACGAAAATAGTTTGTTTTGATTGGCACCCAGCCATTTATCCTCAATATTCCACGAAAAGTATACTTGCCCGTTTTTTATAAATTGCTCATCAATGGTTTTAAAGCCACCGCGCTCGAACCAAAATGAGGCTGCTTTTGCAGCAGCTGCTACTACGCTGCTTTCTTCTATCACGGCCGGCACATGATAAATATGGTCGTCGATTCGTACGTTGGGAATCACTCCAAATGGCAGGTGGTGGTTTGTCAGCGTATTTTCGCTAAACTGCTCAAACGTTTCTTGTAAAGCTTTATCGTTCAAAGTAAATTCATTAAAATAGTCTGCTTCGCGCTGATTATTGAAACACGCTTGGGCAATGATTTTTCGTTTTTCATTGGTCTCCAACTGCGAAAATCCGCGTATTTTGGTTTGATCTATCATGTTAAAATGCCTATGTTCAAAAGTAGTTCTATTTCAGTCCAATATGCCTTCCAATAACAAGTTTTAGTATTTCGGAAGTTCCCTCGCCAATTTGTAAAATTCGCTGATCGCGGTAAAACCGTTCGATGTCGGAATCTTGCACCAGGCCATAGGCACCGTGAATTTGTACCGCTTCGTCGGCTACCTCTTTGGCCACTTCGCTGCAATAGAGTTTTGCCATGGCAGCTTCTTTGCCAAACGGTTTGCCGTTATCTTTCCGCCATACGGCGTTATAGAGCGTGTTTCGCGCCAATTCAATCTTTGTAGCCATGTCGGCCAGTTTAAAGGCTATGGCCTGAAATTTAGCAATGGGTTGGCCAAATTGTTCTCGTTTATGCGCGTAGTCCATGGCCATTTCATACGCACCCTGCGCAAGTCCCAAGCCCATGGCACCAATGGTAAGTCGGCCCGAATCGAGGGTTTGCAGCATCATTTTGCTTCCTTTGCCACGCTCGCCCAGTAGCTGGCTTTCGGGAACGGTTACATTCGTAAATTTAAGTTTTCCGGTGTCGGCTGAGCGCCACATCATTTTATTTGTGATGCGTTCCTGTTCAAAACCCGATTCATTGGTGTTAACTAATATTGTGCTTAGTTCTTTTTTCCCGTTTTCC
>JAWOEM010000354.1:0-3395 GCA_046482785.1 Salinivirgaceae bacterium | reverse complement strand
TCGGGGAAGGAGTCGTGCATGAGTATAACTGCGGCATTTTTGAGTAGTTCTGGTATTGACGAATAATTATGGGCTTTCATGTGTGTAATAGTAGTTTTATGCAAGGGAAGTTCCTGCACAAAATTGAGTTGGTAATTTTGCGACATTTGGCCGTATTTATCATCGTCAAACAAGTATATCATAACTAATGGTAAAATGTGAGAATGTGTTTAAATCCGTTGAGAGGTTCTTCAACTTTTTCTTTCGTGGGAATATTTTCGTTAGCATCGAATAAGATATTCAGTTTATTATACTGTCCATCGGGGTTTGGAGCTTCCACAGACCAATCGCAAACGCGAAAAAAGTATTTTTCCGCCTCGGTAAAATCTCCACCGCTACCGCTGCCAAAAAGTGTTAACCTATCGAGCTTTTTGTAACTTTCAGAACCTACATGGGTAATTTGAAGTACACTTTTTCTGGGGTACCGTGTGTAAGCAATCTCAATTTCGAGGCTGTTTCGGTACCGTTGCTTAATAGAGGCAAATATGTGCTTCAGCCCTGCCAAAAGGCTGTCTACATCTGTTACGAAGCTTGCCTGATCGCAATCAAGAAAACGAATATTAAATGCCGTGTAGAGTTCGCCTAAACCTTCGGTAAGTTTTTGGTTAATCAATGTCTCCAGTTCAGGGGCTTCAATTTTATAACTATTTTGAAACGGAACTATCATTTCGTTATTGAACGGTGGATTTGTGATTGGATGATAACCATCTCGTGTTTTACACCATTGAATAACAGCGGGTGCAAACCAATTCAGGTCGTATCCCTTATTGTTAAAGAACCATTTTTTACCCGGGCCGTCGCCAAAAGCAAATTTTCGAAACCGGTTATAAAATGCAGCAGGCAAATGCAGGTTTTGGGTGGCATTATAGAATTCCTCTTTGGCTATGGATAAAATTCTTTCCCTGGAGAATTCCATATTAGGCATGTCGTAACTGTGTGTAAGGTATTTTATCCCCCTACTATCGCGAAACAAATCTAAGAATCGGGATAAGTCGCGTGGAGCATGTGTCGACAGATTTATTGATTGTTGTTTTTCTTGTTTCCGTGCTCTTGGAATGGCTTGCACAGTTTGTTTAAGCTTGTTGATTTCTTTCATGATTTTTTGCTCCACGTCTGGAAACTTATCCATTTCGCGCGAAACCAATTCAAGGTACTTATTTTGAGAATCTTTATCTGCATGCTTAATAAAAGGAATCATTGCCCGCATAAAGTTTTGTTTGGTTGCATTAGGTAGCGATACATGTGGATAATAAACCTGACTTATTAAAAAACTAGAACCAGAAGACTGAAAGAATTCGTTAAAACTCGTTATAGTTGCATTTATATATGGGTTTTTTCCTGCTTTTGCCGGATGTAAGTCTTCCTTGCGTGCATTTTTAGGGATGAGGGAGTAAAACATCCCGTTTCTGTTTATTAATTGAGCCACATCAAAAAAATGGTTGACGGGTTCTTTCAGCGTTATTTTCTCAAAACCAAACTTGACCATTCCCGGAAACTGACTGAATAACTGCTCACTAACCCAGAACCCTTTATCTTTGTAGGTTATTTTATAATTCCTGTAATTATTAACAGTAAGGGGATTAAAATAAGATATTTCTTTTTCAACTTTTAGGATCATACCGGTTTTATTTTGTTTACATGTTCATGAATCTTTTAGAGTAATTCCTAAGACATGTAGCAATGAATAACATCTAAATCATGTTCGGTTTTACTTTTACCTGAGTAAAATGTGTGTTCATTATAAAAAAGCGCAATAGCTTTTTCAATACCTGAAGTTTCCCATGTTTCTAGCACCTTCTTAATGTCTATCCGGTAAGGGATTTTGTGATTCTGATGCAACATAAGTCTTGTAAACTGCTGGGTGTATTTTTGCACCAGGGCATCATTTTTACCACGCACCATTGCCAGGTACTCCAATTTACCGGCTATCACATTTCGGATATCTGAAAATTTTTTTTTGACATTTCCTCGATCTTTTTGGTAATGGTCTCTGAATATATCAGCAGCCTTATCAAGTCCTTTTGTTTCCCAGTTATGAAGAATTGCCCGAATGGTTCGGATATAGCGTTTGTTGACATTAACCTTTTCATTGACCAATAAGCCGGTTACCTCCTGCCTGTAGTTTCTATGCTGGAGGCGTGTCTTCCGGGTATTTAATGTGAAATTCTCGTTTTTTACAATTCGGTGCAATTCTTTTATAAATGCACTTTGAGAGTGGTATGCATTATGCATGGACGAGAATGTAATATCATCGGCGTAGCGAGTATACTTGCATCCGAACCGTTTAGCCAGACCTGTCAACCGCCTGTCTAAACGCTGACAAATAACATTAGACAATATGGGTGATGTGGGCGCACCCTGTGGCAAAACACCTTGGTAACAAGCAATATTGGCTACCATAAAAGCTATTTTTTCTTTCAAATTAAATGGGGATAGTTGCAATACAGTCTTTACACGCCTAAAATGTATCGATGGAAAAAAATCTTTGATGTCTATGTTGTATACATAGTTTTGACCCACATGTACACGAGCATTATCCACGATACTTTTCCCATTTACAAATCCGGTTACACATGGCTTTGGTATATACAAAGCTGCAAGCATGGTTTTTATGCACGCCTGCAATAAATTCAAAGTGGGCACAGGCGCAGTAATTGTTCGTTCTTCCCCATTTTTCTTTTGAATGGTAAATTGTTGATATCGCTTGCCTCCCAAAGTTGGATTTGCATAATAGGTAACGGCTTTACGCGGTATAGGGTTTACACTGTTTTTATATAAGTTTTGTTGAGTATAATTGATTAAATTACCTAACTGAAAAATATACTCTATATCAGGAAAATATTTTCTGATTGTATTGATGTGTACTTGCTCTAACATGATGAAATTTATAAAAAAAGGATGAACTTAAAGCTATTCTTTATGTATGTATTACCGACAGCCTCGCTAAAAAACGAATGTGGCAATACCACGCATATTAACGGCTACTCATTTATTAATGCCGGCGTTGTTGATTAAACTCGCAGGTTGACTGTTCGAGTAGTTAACATTCATCCCGGCATTGCCGGGAAGCCATGGCGAATCGCACATGATAATCAATAGTAAAAGTTCATCCTTATCGTTTTTCAAAGATCAATTTTTTAAGTGCAATGTTTTTGCATTTATCATTTTAAATATCGAAATTCCTCCTCCGGCTCCAAAATCTCAATAATTCTACCTTTGAGTTTTTCCATTTCTAAAAATTGTAACGTACAAATTATGAAAACTTATTGGAAAAGCAAATCGTTTTTACAAAAATCTATTTTTTCAGCACAGAAAAGCTTTGACCATGAAGTTAATAAACAAGTGAATAGTTTTTA
>JAWOEM010000201.1:0-7835 GCA_046482785.1 Salinivirgaceae bacterium | reverse complement strand
ATCTCCAAAAGAAGGAAGATTAGGGGCTTTTAATTTTACAAGTGACCCTATTACATCATAATCGCTTTGGTTTATATTAGATAATGGTCCTTGTCCGTTAATACTTACCAAAAGAACTGCATCAGGACCCTGCGGCTTTGTCAGCTATGGCGGTGCCGCCGGTGGCGTGCGCTCAGCGCTGCTGGCGCGGCAACTGGTTACCACCCTGAAAATGATGCCCATGGTAGAAGGGGTGATGGTGCCCAAAGAAAAAGAAACATGATAAATAAATCCTGATTTTTCCGGAATAACGGACGGCAAGGAAAAGGCACTGCCTTCGGTTTTTGCTAAACGCTGAGAAACCGGATTATCTGATGCAGCGGACATTCCACTAAGCATGAGACTATTGCCACGAAAATACATGTCAAACACCAAAATTTCTGAAAGATACAGTGAATCGGTTGCTGAATTTTTCAGCAATGTCCCAAAATGTTTGTGCAAATGTGCCGGACGAATAAAAAATGTTGCCACTGAATTTGCACCTGCTGTTTTTATAAGTTTATGCAATTTGTCATTTGGCTCAGATTTCCAAACTCTTTTTACTGCATGCAATAGCTCATCTTTGTCAAAAGCGAGTAAAAAAAGTCCGTCGACCTCGCTAAAATAAAAGTAGGGATTTCCATCTGCGTAGGCCACAGCGTAATCGACACCGGAAGTTTTTTCTACTACTTTATATCGGTTATTCAAATACTGCTTACTCCAACCGTACAATTCCCGCGATAAATTTATGGAAAAGCTTTCCAATACAAATATTGGCCGCAACGTATCATGCAAGGACTCCAAAGCAACATGCACGCTTTTTAGCTGTTGCGACTTTTTTGCTGCACTAACAAATTTTGCTGCATCGAAATAGACCGAATCTTTTTCGCTAACAATTGCATGCACGGGTTCTGTTTGCAGCGCCAGTTCAAGTTCATCAGGCTTATTTATTCGTACCAGTACCCCACTCCCACTAAATATTTCGGCCGGATTGGGGACTACTTGATGTCTGTCGAAAAAATAAAAATAGCCTAATACAATGGCAGCAACAGCAAGTATTACAAAAAATATTTTAAATCCCGTTTTCAGCATATTCGTTCCCTTATCAATTGGTGGTTTTTCCTTTTCCCGGTGGATAATCAAGGCTATAATGCAGCCCACGACTTTCTTTTCGTCGTGTTGCCATTTTTATAACCAAGTAACCGATATTTATTAAATTTCTGAGTTCACAAAGTGTTTGTGATATTTTTGATTTTTTATACAAATCTTCTGTTTCACGATAAATAATTCCTAAACGCAGCAGGGCGCGATGTAAACGCATATCTGATCGAACAATTCCCACGTAATTTGTCATAATTTGTCGCATTTCGCGATAATTCTGCGTAATAAGCACCATTTCCTCCGGATGAGTAGTTCCTTCATCGTTCCAGGCAGGTATACCTTCCGGATAATCAATCGAGCCAATTCTTGCAACGACATCCTTAGCCGCCCTGTCGGCAAAAACAACAGCTTCGAGCAATGAATTAGAAGCCAAACGATTGCCCCCGTGCAGCCCGGTGGAAGCAACCTCTCCTACGGCGTAAAGATGTCTAATGGAGCTTTCGCCGTGTATATTCACTTTTACGCCACCGCACTGATAGTGTGCAGCAAATAAAACCGGAATAAGGTCTTTGGCCGGATTAATGCCCAGTGTTTCTATTTTTTTATAAATGTTCGGAAAATGATCATACAAACTATCCTGATCGAGGTGTCGACAATCGAGCATTACATAATCGTGACCATGAATTTTCATTTCTGTATCAATAGCTCTGGCCACAATGTCGCGGGGCGCTAACGAGCCACGGGAATCATATTTATCCATAAAGGCCTCGCCCAGTTGGTTTCGCAATATGGCACCAAACCCCCGTACGGCTTCAGAAATAAGAAACGACGGATTTTCTCCCGGATTGTAAAGTGCAGTAGGGTGAAATTGAACAAACTCCATATTTTCTACTACACCTTTTGCACGGTATACCATTGCAACACCGTCGCCGGTAGCAATTTCCGGGTTTGTGGTTGTCAGGTAAAGATTGCCGGTTCCTCCGGTGGCCAAAAGCGTAGCTTTAGCAAGTATGGTATGAATTTCCTGATTCTTCAGGTTAATTGCATAAGCACCAAAACACGTCGTATCTTCGTCGTAGCGAGTAACAATACGCCCCAAATGGTGTTGGGTAATAAGATCGATAGCATAGTGGTAATCGAGAATGGTAATATTTGGGTGAGCATGGGCATTACGAACGAGGGAATTTTGAATTTCCAGCCCGGTGTTGTCTTTATGATGCAAGATTCGCTTCTCGGTATGGCCACCTTCTTTGGCCAGTTCGAACTGGCCACTATCGGTTTTATCGAAACGTGTTCCCCATTGGAGCAACTGCTCTATTTGCTGTGGGCCTTCGCGTACAACCATTTCTACAATCTCACGCTTATTTATGTAGCTTCCGGCATTGAGTGTATCTTCTATATGTTTTTGAAAATTATCGGGCTCATAAGTAACCGCAGCAATACCGCCCTGCGCGTAGCGCGTATTGGTTTCTTCAATGCGCGTTTTGCTTAAAACACAAACGCTACCATGATCGGCCACTTTGAGAGCAAAACTTAGGCCGGCAATTCCGCTGCCAATCACTAAAAAGTCATACTTCAGTTCCATAATCGAAACGTTTTTAAAACTAACAAGAACAAATATTTATACGATCGTCCAATTTCATTTCCCCTCACTCTGCAGCCAATAACCTAATTCATTGGTTCAACGAACCGGGTTTAGACAAGCAAAGATGCATCGCTCATTATTGTACAAAAGAAATAAAAAACCACCAAATAATAGCAAAATTAGCTACTTGAAGTCATAAAACACCCAAAATAGACGTGTATAAAATCAAAAATAATGGCTTACTAAAGAATTTCCCTCAGAAAAGGTTGTTTTACCACGGCATAGGATTTGATAAAAACCCTTGTTGAGCCGACAGAAAAGCATAAATGTATTATGAAACATCACATTTTTAGTCTATTTTTGTATGTTCAAAATTAACTAGGATATAACTATGAGTCAAGAAGATACATTTAAGAAAATAATTTCACACGCTAAGGAATACGGATTTATTTTTCCGGGAAGCGAAATTTATGATGGTTTAAGCGCCGTATATGATTATGGCCAACTGGGAGCAGAACTAAAAAACAACATAAAAACATATTGGTGGAACTCCATGGTGATGCTCAACGAAAACATTGTGGGTATCGATTCGGCCATATTTATGCATCCCACAGTTTGGAAAGCTTCCGGACACGTAGATGCATTTAACGATCCGCTTATCGATAATAAGGATTCGAAAAAACGCTATCGTGCCGATGTACTGATTGAGGAATACATTCAAAAATTAGAAGGGAAAGTAGATAAAGAGGTTACCAAAGCAAAGAAGAAGTTCGGAGACGACTTTGACGAAGCCAAGTTCAGAGAAACAAATCCACGTGTACTAAAAAACCAAGAAAAAATAGACGGCGTTTTGGATCGATTCAGGAAAGCCGGCGAAGCTGATGATCTGGCCGAAATACGTCAGATTATTATCGATGCAGAAATTGCATGCCCGGTAAGTGGCACCAAGAACTGGACAGATGTACGACAGTTTAACCTGATGTTCGACACCAAAATGGGTTCGGTAGATGGCGATGCATCGACAATTTACCTGCGCCCCGAAACGGCACAGGGCATTTTTGTGAATTACCTGAACGTACAAAAAACCGGCCGCATGAACCTCCCTTTCGGGATAGCCCAAATTGGCAAAGCGTTTCGCAACGAGATCGTTGCCCGGCAGTTTATTTTCAGAATGCGTGAGTTTGAGCAAATGGAAATGCAATTTTTCATTCAGCCGGGCACCGAAGAAAAGTGGTTCGCCACATGGAAAGAACGTCGCATGAAGTGGCACAAGGCCTTAGGCCACGATGAAACGCAGTTACGTTTCCACGATCATGATAAACTCGCACATTATGCAACAGCAGCAACCGATATTGAATTTAACTTCCCATTCGGTTTTAAAGAACTGGAAGGCATTCACTCTCGTACAGATTTCGATTTAAAACAGCATCAGGAGTTTTCGGGCAAAAAACTGCAATATTACGATAACGAACGCAACGAAAGTTATGTTCCATACGTTATGGAAACGTCTATCGGTTTAGACCGGATGTTCCTTTCTGTGTTGAGTGCAGCATATAAAGAGGAAACCATCGAGAAAGAAGATGGAAAAACAGATCAGCGCACAGTGCTAAAACTACCTGCGGCTTTGGCTCCGGTACAACTGGCCGTGTTACCACTAACGAAGAAAGACGGATTGCCCGACAAGGCACGTGAAATAATCGACAGTTTGAAATTTAACTACAAGTGTCATTATGAAGAAAAAGACTCCATTGGCCGCCGTTACAGAAGACAAGATGCTATAGGCACGCCATTTGCTATAACTGTAGACCATGAAACGTTGGAAGACAATACGGTAACACTCAGAGACAGGGATACCATGCAGCAACAACGAATTAAAATTGATGAAATACCACAAATTCTTAACGAAAAAGTTTCGATGACCAGTCTACTGAAAAAACTATAATCGAAAAATGGGATTTCAATGCACTATCTAACATTAAACCTATAACCTATACAAATATGCAAAGGTTACTATTCATTTTTACACTATTAATCGGAATTAGTATTCAGTCTGCTACCGGACAAAACATTCAGGAGCAACTCTCCGATTACAGGTTCGAAGTTCGAATAAAAGGACCTTCGCATAAAAGAGGTAAACTTCTGGAAGTAAAGGTAGACAAGCACAACAACTATCTGGCCATGACCTTTGCAGCCAGTAGTTATCGGTATATTCACCTTTACATATACAGGCTGTATACGTGGAAACCCGTGCAGGAGCTGCGCATTGAAGCAAAACGTATTGAGCTTTACAACAGCACCTTCGATGTGGACGGCAACTACCTTTACGCCAACACCAATGTGTACAAAAATGAGTTTCTAAAAATTGATTTAAAAACAGGCAAACAAGAGCCGGTTGCCTGTAATCAGGTGCCGGGAAATGGATGCAAGCCGCTAGAAGTAAGACAATACGAAACAACTGCAAAAACTGTGGGCGAAAATTATATTATTTTTCAAGATCCAAAATTCGACAACTACGTTCGTATTTTTGTGCGTAAAGAACTCTACAAAATACAAAATGAAGACCAAGGAGGCGTGCCTGATTTTTTAATGGAGAAAAAAGAAGATGTAATACAAAAGATAAGCACATCGCATTATACCATAAAGGTCGACGAACAACAGTTTAAGGAGCTAAAAGACTATGGTTATCTTAAGGCGAAAAAGTTCGACATCATTGTTAATGATGAGTTGAGTAAAACATTTGAATTCGATAAATTAACCACAAGTACCATTGTAATGCCCAAAAGTGCAATTGAAACCATCGAGAATGAAGGTGAATGGATAAAAGGAGAATTGCGAATAAAAGGGCCACAGTAAAAACAACCAATTGCAATAAAATATATTAAGCATATCCGTTTTTGTACCTAAAAAAGAACCAGTGTAGTGAAAATCAATTGTTCTGCCCCGACCCTAAAGGGAGCAATTGATTTTCTTTACACCCTTTAGGGATAGGGGCAAATGAAGAAAATCAAAACAGAATTAGGTGCAAAAACGGATAACCATTTAAAATATATTAAGCCATGCATAAAACGATGCATGGCTTTTTTTATAAAGGACATAGGAGAAACAAAAGATAACACAGCCACAGAACGTGATGTTTATTTGGCAATATTCAAGTTAGGTGCTATATTTGGGGCGCATCAAAAACGAAGACGATGAAAGTCAGATACAAATTACTACGTAGTCTCAGCAAGAAAGCCACCTGTTTTTGGGTGTGCCCAGTAATAAAACTTCAAAAACAAGGCTTGGCCATTTTGAAAATCAAGGAGTTTACTTTCGTAAGTGACTGTTTTCAAAATGGTCATAACGCAGTTATTGGAGTTTTCTTGCGGGCACTACTTATACTTCTATTGGCAACGCCCCTGCTAGCAACAGCTCAATGCGACAATTCATTGATCGATTCGTGTAAAAACCGATTAAACGAAACGGTCTACCTCAAGCACTTTAAGGTACGATTTGCCAAAGCAAATAACGACCGCAAAGCCAGTATTGCCAACTTTTCTGTTTACCTCAATAAAGGCAACATATACCATTTTACAACCGCTAACGACAAAACCAAGGACGGCAAAGCTATCATCAAACTCTACGACGACTTTCGCTATTACGGAGGCAATATCGACACAAAAACCAAAGAAATTAGCCGCTCTTTCGGCATTTTGTGCCAAAAAACCGGAGTTTACTATCTCACAATCAAGTTTCACGACAACAATGAAGGCTGCGCAGCTGTAATGCTATCGGTAAAAGAAAAAAAGAAAAAGTACGACTGGGAAAAAGAGTAAAAATATCGGAACCAACGCCTCCAATAACTCCAAGAATACTACTCCCTTCTCCCCTAATGGATTTCCAACATTTACATATTGCCAGATTGGCATTTACGCATGATAAAAACAAGAGTATAACAAGACGATCAAAATCCACAAGAGGTCACAAAACTCCCTTCATGCTCTATTATTTCATCACACATCGATATCCGAATTATTCGGTTTCATTTTTTTCGTTAAACGGTTAAAAACCCAAAATCCGCAATAAGAAACAGTAAAAACTTCTATATTCTTACGGATGAGATGGACGTATTTCTTTTTAACCAAATTCGATTTTCTTTGCGAAAGTACTTTTATCACGAGTATATTCAAAACCAATTTTGTCAGACCGACAACAACACTAAACCCACACATTGACGGGCATTCTATTTCTTGATGCGAAGAACGTTTCATGGCCAAATACCCCGCAAAGCAATAAAAGCTATCTTATTGAATTAAAAGGCTATAGAACTAGGAAAACAAAAAGATTTTTATAAATTTGTTTAGTATCATACATCAAAAATTTAAAACTCGGATATGATGAACCGAACCACACTTATTTTAGTAGCGGGATTTGTTTTTCTGTGGAACTCGGGGTTTATTGGTGCCGAATACGGACTTCCTTACACCGGGCCTTTTTCGTTACTTTTTTGGCGGTACTTGGCTCTAACTGTGGTTGTTTTTTTCTACTTGCTGATCCGAAACCGTTTTCGTTGGGTAGGTTGGAATGTGGCAGCACCTAATATGCTTATTGGTTTTTTGGCACATGGCGTTTGGTTGATTTGTGTTTTGTTTGCGCTTAGCAATCAAGTGCCAGCCGGAATTGTGGCCTTGGTGGTGGCACTTCAGCCTTTGGCTACAGGTGCGCTCTCAGGATTAGTAACCGGTGAGCGAACCAATGCCTACCAGTGGCTTGGATTGGTTTTGGGATTTGTCGGAGTTGCCCTTACCGTAGGTTTTCGAATTGACTTTGGAAGCTATACGTCTGTATTTGGTTATCTGATTCCGTTGGGCTCCGTTATGGGGATAACAGCCGCTAGTCTCATGCAACGGCGAATGGAGATACAGCAAAATACTGAAAAACTACCGGTTGATTTATCGTTGTTTTACCAAAGTCTGGCAACAACTGTAGTAATGGCGTTTCCCGCAGTTTTTATCGAGGGCTTGTCTGCCCGGTGGGAGCCGGAGTTTATCTATACCATGGTCTGGCTCACACTTGCCGTTTCGCTCGGTGCCTATAATCTTATGTGGCAATTAATCGAACGACTTAACGCTCCGGAGATTAATAAGGAATT
>JAWOEM010000167.1:0-10117 GCA_046482785.1 Salinivirgaceae bacterium | reverse complement strand
GATAAATGGGTGAAGGAGCAAGGCAATTTTATGCTGTATCTTTACGGAGGACAAGATGCATGGTCGGCCACAGCGGCAGCGCTCGGAGACGTAACAAATGCTGTTCGGTTGTTTAACCCGGGCAAAAATCATAGTACGCGCATCAAAAACTATCCCGAGCATTTTAAAGATAGTATTTATAGTGTACTGGAAAACTGGATGGAGGTTTCGATAAAATAAACCGGAGCATACTATTACATTGCAATTTTAGGTGCGGAAAAGTCATAAAAAAAGGTTTGTTCTCAAATTCAGAACAAACCTTTTTTGTATTTCAATAAATGCGTTATGCTTTCAACTTAGCAATTACTGCATCAGCCATTTCTGTTGTTGATACAGCACCTTGATTAATCACATCGGGGCTGCCTTTAAGTTTCTTCATGTCGTAAGTCTGAACTTTTCCTTCAGAAATTACGTCGGCAATAGCTTTGCGAATGCGCTTGGCAATGTCGTCTTCTTTAATAAAGTCGAGCATCATACAAGCCGATTCCATCATTGCAATGGGGTTTGTGATCGACACATCGTAATCGGCATATTTTGGAGCCGAACCGTGTGTAGGCTCAAAAACTGCAACGCCACTATCGGGGTTCATTTGAGCAGAACAAGCAAATCCCAGTCCGCCAATTAGTCCTGCAAAACCATCAGAAACTATATCGCCAAACATGTTTCCTGCTACAATTACTCCGTAGTTTTCAGGATTTTTCGTTAGCCACATCATTTGTGCATCGATGTTTGTGTTCCAAAGTTCGATGTTCGGATAGTCGCTTTTTTGAATTTCTTGCGCCATTTTGTACATCATTCCCGATGTTTCGCGAATAACGTTGGGTTTTTCACAAACAGTTACTGACTTATATCCATACTCTTTTGCATAATCAAATGCAGCACGTAAAATGCGTTCGGTGGCTTTTTTAGTAAAGATACGAGTCGAAACAGAAATTTCTTCTTTGGGAACATGTCCAAAGTTCTTCTTAAATTTCGGATGCGTCAAAAGTGCGTCATACACTTGTGCCGGTGGGTTGCTCCACTCTACACCGCCGTAAAGGCCTTCGGTATTTTGACGGAAAATGGCCACATCAACAATTGGCTCCTCGATAGTGTTGTTAGGGCCGCGACGAATAAAGTTTAGTGGGTTTCCTTCGTAGGTTTTACATGGACGAATACAAATATCGAGTCCGAAATGCTGGCGTAAACCTACAATGGGACTTGAATACACTAAGTTTTTGTCGCGGAGCTCAGGAGCCAATTCTTCAGCTGCGGCATCTTTCGGCTTTGATGTTATGGCTCCAAAAAGACCAATTTTGTGCTCTTCAAGCAATTTTAACGTGCGGTCGGGTAGTGGATTACCTTCACTTTTCCAAAATTCCCAGCCTATATCACCTTCGATATAATCTGCGTCAAATCCGGCTGCGTCTAGTACGCGAATGGTTTCTTCAAGTACATTCTTGCCAATTCCATCGCCGGGCATGGCTACGATTTTTCTTTTACTCATAAGTACAGAATTTTAATTAATTTTCAGCGTAAAAATAAACGAATTTTATAACTACCCAAAGAACCGCACATTGATTTTTTAAAGTTTCTAAAATTGATAAGTCAAGGTGTGAATTGTTGATTAATTGTCTTTTAGAACCTAAATTCCGCAAGCATTAATTTTTTTCTGTAAAAATGCTTGCGGATTTTGGGTATTACGATAACGGAATACGATCGATGTCTTTGTCGCCCCGTCCCGAAAGGTTTACTACGATGGTTTTTCCGGTTTTTGCAAATTTCTTGAATGCTAGCGCTACAGCGTGTGCCGATTCTACTGCCGGAGTAATGCCTTCCATTGTTGAGAGCTCGCGAAATGCTGCAATGGCCTCATTATCGGTAATGATGTGGTATGCCGCCCTTTTGCTTGTTTTTAGCATTGCGTGCTGAGGCGAAATGCCCGGATAGTCGAGGCCGGCTGCAATAGAGTACGAAGGGAGAGGCTCGTCGTTTTCATCGAGCAGGCAATAGGAGTTTGTTCCCTGAAAAATGGCCGGTCGCCCCAAACTGAGTGTAGCTGCGGTTTTACCTAAAAAGCCCTCACCACCGCCTTCGGCACCGTGCAATTCCACTTGTTGGTCGTCTATAAATCCCTGAAAAAGCCCAATGGCATTCGATCCGCCACCTATACATGCAACTGCTGCGTGTGGCAATTGGTTTTCGGCTTCCAGTATTTGCGCCCTTGCTTCGCGCCCAATAACACGCTGGAACCGTGCCACCATGCGTGGGTAAGGGTGTGGGCCAACTTGCGAACCCAGCAAATAATACGATTCGGGATTGTTAATGTAGTAGCCCAATGCTGCATCAACGGCATCTTTAAGTGTTCCTCGCCCGGCCGATGTGGTAATAACCTGTGCGCCTAATAAATGCATGCGTTTTACATTGAGTGACTGACGTTTGGCATCTTCGGCACCCATGAAAACAATGCACCGCAGCCCGAGCATAGCCGCCGCTGTGGCCGTTGCCACACCGTGCTGCCCGGCACCTGTCTCTGCAATTATTTCTTTGGCGCCCATTCGCTTGGCTACCAGAATTTGCCCAATGGTATTGTTAATCTTGTGCGATCCGGTGTGGTTCAAATCTTCGCGTTTCAGGTACAATTTTATTCCGTATTTATCCGATAACCGGCGTGCAAAGTACATTGGACTTGGCCTTCCAACAAAGTGATTCAGGTAATAAAGAAACTCACGATCGAAGGTTTCATCGGCATCTAGTTTTTCCATTAAATTCGACAGTTCTTGCAACTTAACAGTTAGGACTTCGGGTACAAATGCGCCGCCAAATTCGTTATAATATGGGTTCGTTGTAAAAGTATCTGTGGGTAGTTGAATTGTATTTTCCATTTTAAAATATTTTGGTGCCGTTTCCGGCAAATGTGTATAAAGTTTAAGTGAATTAGATCGGTAAGGGTGTTACCGAGATTATTTCCCTGTCAGTAAAGCAAGGAATTAGTTGTGTAAAGGAAATGCTGTATGGCCTTTCGGCCAACGAAACCACCAGCGTGGCTTCCAGCTGTTGTAAAGCGATGTATGCATCATCAGCAAATTCCAAAGTAGTACCCGCAAGAAAACTCCAATAACTGCGTTATGACCATTTTGAAGTTTTATTACTGGGCACGCCCAAAAATAGCTAGTTTTCTTGCCGAGACAAAGTAGGAAACATGTATTTTCAAGCATCGGGAAACCGTGAATATTGAAACTTAAAATCGCATGACTCCACATTCTATCCGCTTTTTCTTCGAATATACATGGTGTTTTTTTTGCAGTGCGATGGTTGATTAAATTTTTCATAAACAGGTTTAAAAGAAAAAAGGCTCGCAGAATTCTGCGAGCCTTGTTATATTTTACAATATCAGGTATACAGCATTCTTCTTTTACGGAGTAAAAGTCGACCACTGCCACCAATATGTGTAATTCTTTCTCATTGTATTTTTATTTCGGAACAAAACTATGTGCTTTTTTCTCGAAATGCAAATTTATTTCCACATAAATTCTGCAAGTAATTAACTTTCACCCAAAATCAGCAAAGAATTATACATTTATAAGTTTGGTATAAAGAGGGTTTTATATGGTTTTCAGCTACTTTTTCACCTATATTCTAAAGGGAGTAAGTAGTTGAAAATCAGTCACCCTTTAGGGTTAGGGGCAAAGCTGATTTTCAGAATTTAGTAATTTGAAGACCTTTTTAGACCGACCTCATATATCTTTGTATTCCTTACGAAATTTAGGTTTCAATTTTTCTGTTTGCCGAGATTGGTTTTGATATATTTTCTGATTGCATAACCAAATAGCCGCAATTTCATGTTTATAACTATCTTTGTGTGTAATCGCATTCTTGTACTATTTATATAAAATATAAAGCACTTATTATGAAGTATTTTTACCTTGTTTTTTTGATGTTTTTCATGGTTGGCTGTGAGCAATCTCCAAAGGAATTTGTTTCGCCTGCTGAAGCTATAAATTACAGAGCAACCACCCCAAGTAAAACGCTGGTTCAGTTTATTCAGCGCCTTGATAGTGCCCGATCAAATATTTCGGCACGGTTTTACGATTCAATTGTACCGGCTCATCAAATGCCATTGGTTATTGTAGATGATGGGAACTATGAAAAATCTGAAAAGCTTACATTAATGATTATAGCCCAGCAGCATGGCAATGAGCCGTCTGGAAAGGAAGGAGTGCTTAACTTGCTTGCTGATATTGCCAATGGTTCTTATAACCAAGCTTTAAAGTCTGTAAAGTTGGTGATATTGCCTCAGGTTAATCCATGGGGTGCCGACCGCAACCAACGACGAAACTCCAATGATCTGGACTTGAATCGCGATCATTTATTGCTGAACACCCCAGAAATACAGTGGGTTCAACAGATGTATCACCAATATCAGCCCCATGTGGTGATCGATGTACATGAATATTATCCGTATCGCCAATCTTGGGAAACATTTGGCTATTTAAAGGATTTCGATATCCAGCTTGGCGGACTCACAAATCCTATAATTGACCGTTCGTTACGCACACTTTTTTACGATGAGATACTTCCATTTGTAGGAAAGGAATTGGAGCAAGCTGGTTATTCCTTTTTTGAGTATACGCTTGGTCAAATTCATTCGGAGCCTCGCAAGCTTCGCCACAGTACTACGCACATCGACGATGGCAGGCAAAGTTTTGGAATTATGCACAGTCTGGCTTTAATTATTGAAGGGAAAAACGGGAAAACCGAAAACCATAACTTGAAGCAAAGATCATTGAGCCAGGAAGCTACATTGGGTTCATTGATTGAATACTTTTCGCAGAACAGCAAAAAAGTAATGCAAATAGTTAAAGAGGCACAGGCAAAAAGAACAGATTGTGAGTTGTATTCCGAGGTTGGCGTTCAATTTTCACATAGACAGAGCGGAAAACAGTTGCGCTACCCATTACGCAGCCTTGCTACAGAGGTAGATACCGCTTTTGTGGTTACGGAATATTTCGATAGCACCGTGGTCGACCACACTGTTCGGCCCCCGAAAAGTTATTTAATACCCGTTGCCGATTCTTTGCTTGTGCAGTGGTTGGTGAGGCATAATGTAAGGTACCGTACGTTTTCGTGCAATTTCGGCGATCGGCTCCACCAATACCACATCCACGAAAGTGAAATGGTGGAAAATAGCGAAGGCTGGGAGTATAGGCAGTTGAAGGTACAGGAGGAAAGGTTTGATTATCGGGAAAATTCAAACGATTATTTTGAGGTTCCGGTTTGCCAGTCAGCCGGTTATAAGATTGTGTTAGCACTTGAACCCGAATCTATGCTGGCCATTCATAATAGTGAAACTTACGCATATCTCACGGATAGTTCGGTCTATAAAATACTGATTTTACGGTAGTTTCATATTTAGTTGTTTTGTTTTTAAGTGTTAATTTTCTATTAATGATGATATTTTTTAATAGATTTATGGTTTAGTACATTATTTTTGCGCTCGTTAAACCTTAAAACCTTAAAAAATGAAATTACAATTATTGGGAGTAGCACTTCTACTCACTATGGGCTTAAATGCTCAACAAGAAGAAATGCGCTATCTTTTTAGCGATAAAGATTATTCCATTAGTGGCTTTGGAGCCCCCATTTACGAATTTTCTACTTACGACGGTGGCTTTGGAATGTATATGGGTGGCGGTGGTGCCGTAATTTTCAATAATACTTTTTATGTCGGCGGCTTTGGAATGGGACTGGCTACAGATCATCATTTTCCCGAAATTTACAGCGAAAATGGGAACTTACTTGAATCGGAACTTACGTTTGATATGGGCTATGGCGGACTGTGGATTGGCTATATTTTTATGCCAAACAATCCGGTTCATTTTGGCATTAGCTCCAAATTTGGCGCTGGTGCCATTACGGTGTACGATTCCGAATTTAAGTACAGTGAGTATGAGTACCATAACGATTTTATTGGAACCATTTCGCCGCAGTTGGAAATTGAAATGAACCTTACCCGCTGGTTTAAAGTAAATATTGGTGCAGGCTACCGCTTTGTAACTGGAGTAAGCGACGCCGAGTATATTGCCGATGCAGACGGTACACGGAAAACCTATTTTACCGATAGCGACTTTAGTGCGCCGTATGGCAATATTAGCCTAATGTTTGGTGGTTTTGGCCCCAAGAAAAAATAAACCTGAAAATAAATTAACCCATGTCGGCTAAAAACCCAGCAAGTAGATGCAGCAATTTGTTGTATTTTCCTTGTTATCGTGCCGGCAAAAATTGTATAATAATGTATCGAATAATTATATTTTTCTCTCTTATATTCGCCATTCAATCGGTATTTGCCGATAGCGAAGATACCGGAGAACGAAAACCTATTTTAAGTGGTTATATCACAGATGCCGAAAATGGTGAAGCACTGATTGGTGCAACAGTTTATGTGAAAGAACTTGGTATTGGAAGTGTTACAAATGTGTACGGATTTTACTCCATTAGTTTGTCGCCGGGTAAGTATACTGTAAAATATACTTACATTGGGTTTCAGCCCGAGGAAGTTGAAGTAACTATAAAAGACAAAGATGTAAGTAAAAATATTGAATTGTTACCTGTTATGCAAACCATCGACGAGGTGGTGGTGACCGGTGAAAAAGATAATGCCAATATTTTGCGCAACGAAATGAGCGTAGAGAAGCTGGGAAGCGACGATATACGTAAAATTCCCGCGCTCATGGGCGAGGTAGATGTAATTAAAGCCCTGCAACTGCTTCCGGGCGTGCAATCGCCCAGCGAAGGTTCCAGCGGTTTTAGTGTGCGTGGTGGAAACCTCGACCAAAACCTGGTATTGCTCGATGAGGCCAATGTATATAACGCATCGCACCTACTGGGCTTTTTCTCTGTGTTTAATAACGATGTGGTAAAAGACTTAACCTTGTACAAAGGCGATATTCCGGCACGTTATGGCGGCCGGCTGTCGTCGGTGCTCGACATTTACATGCGGGAAGGAAATACCAAAGAGTTTTCCGGAGTTGGCGGATTGGGTATTATTTCATCGCGATTAACTTTGGAAGGGCCTCTGTGGAAAGATAAAATTTCGTTTGTGGCTGCCGGCCGCAGAACCTACGCCGACCTTTTTCTGCCATTATCAAAGCAAGAAGAGGTGCGCAATAGTACCTTATATTTCTACGATCTGAATTTGAAAATTAATTATCGGGTAAACGATAATAACCGAATTTTTCTTTCCGGCTATTTTGGTCGCGATGTTTTTGGATCTGAATTTGCCAAAATGGGATATGGCAATGGTACAGCCACTGCTAGATGGAACCATTTGTTTTCGAAAAAATTGTTTTCCAATTTGTCGTTAACCTACAGTAATTACTACTATTCTTTAGGAACACCGCCGGGTGAGGCCAATTCGTTTTTGTGGGAAGCCGGATTGAACGATTTGGCACTTAAGTACGATTTTACCTATTTTGCAACCCCCGATCTTACCATTAACTATGGTATAGAAAGTATGGTTCATGTGTTTAATCCCGGCCATGCACGCGGAACCGGCGATAATTCGGCCATGGGATCCATTAAAGTGCCTACCAATCGATCCATCGAAAATGGAGCATACATTGGTATTGAGTATGATTTAAGTCCACTTGTTTCGCTAAAAGCAGGCTTACGCAATGCCACTTTTGCCAATTTTGGCCACGAAACTACGTATACCTACGATCTGGAAACCAATATAATAGACTCGGCTGAGCATGGCGGCGGTATTTACAATCATTATATGCAATGGGAACCGCGAATGGGGTTGAATGTTAAACTTGATGAATTTACATCGGTAAAGGCAAGTTATGCTCGTACAACCCAGTTTATTCAAATGGCTCGCAATTCGGCAGCCGGCACGCCGCTCGATGTGTGGTTTTCGGCATCGCCAAACATTAAACCACAAATTGGCGATCAAGTAGCAGTAGGGCTATTCCGAAATCTTTTCAAAAATAAACTGAAAGCCTCTGCCGAGGTTTATTATAAATGGATGGATAACGCCATCGATTTTAAAGATGATGCTGTACTCTTGCTAAACAAAGACCTTGAAGGAGAACTGCGATTTGGAAAAGCGACAGCATACGGCGCCGAGCTGATGGTCAAATACCAATTCGAAAAAATTAACGGCTGGGTGAGTTATACTTATTCAAACACCGAGTTGGAAATGGAGCATTTGAACGAGGGTAAACCATACCTTGCACCGTACGACAAACCACACGATGTATCGGTGGTGTTTAATTACAATGTTTTAGACAGACTAACCATTGGCGCCACATGGGTGTATTCTTCAGGTTTGCCGGGAACATTTCCGCAGGGAATGGCCGATTTTATGGGAACATACATTCCAATTTACTCTGGTCGCAACGAACAGCGATACCCGAACTACCACCGAATGGATTTAGCATTAACATGGGAGAATAAACCTAAGGTTTCAAAGCGCTTTAATTCGCGAAAGTTTGAAAGTTCCTGGAACCTTTCAATATATAATGTATATAACCGTCACAATACATGGGCTATAAATTTTGTGCAAGATGAGAATGATCCTAACCAAGTTTATGCCGAAAAGACCTATTTATTTGGTATTCTGCCTACGGTTACTTACAACTTTAATTTTTAAAAATATTCCAAAATGAAAAATATACTTTTAATCATAATAACATATAGCCTGCTAGCTGTTTCATGCACCGAACGAATGGATCTAGACAATGACCTTGGCGACGGCTTTCCAAAGTTGGCCGTTGTGGAGGCGCTTATTTCTACCGACACCATGGAGCATGTTGTAAAGTTAAGTTGGTCTAAGCGCCTCGATAATGCCGAAGCCCCCCCAAAAATCACGGGTGCCGATGTAAAAATATCGGGCAATGGTAGTGAAGTGCAACTTTCAGAAAAAGAACCCGGACATTACTATACACCTGCCGATTTTGCAGTAGAGGTAGGTCAGGGCTATTATCTCACAATTGAGGGCATCGATTTGGATGAAGACGGTACGCCCGACCTTATTACGGCATACGATTCGGTACAAAATACCGCACCGCTCGATAGTGTAGTGGTCGAATATATTGAATCGTGGGAAGCATGGCCTGTAAAGCCATATGCTCAGGAACCGGGCAATGAAGAGAATTTTTACATGTTTCGGTGCTATAAAAATGGCAATATGGTGTCAGACACGTTATCTGAATTGGTTTTAACTGATGATGTTCTAATTAATGGAAGCTATATTAGTGGACTAGATGCTTATTATCTGCAAGCAGAATATCAGGATGAATACGTACATATTGGCGATACTGTCACGCTGGAGATTTGCGGGTTATCTAAACAGGGGTATGATTTTCTTATTCAGGCACAAATTGAGTCGGGATACTCAACTCCACTGTTTAGCGGCCCACCTTCCAATGTAGAGCATAACATGGAGGGAGTAAATGTATTTGGGGCATTTATCACTTTTTCGTCCCACAAAGCCTCCACCATTTGGGAAGGTCAAAAGCAATAAAGGATTGCATTTCCGGCTCAAGGCCTAAGCAAATTCATACTTGTCAGAAAATGCATTTTTTCTGACCAATTCGAATTACGAATAAATAAAAGCGCCATCATTGCGAAACCATTTCGCTGCGATGGCGCTTTTGTTTTTGGTGTATGGAATTTTTTTACGGAGTTATTAGCCTCTTATTTCGGAATGTCCATTTTGAAGGCAAGCGTGACTAAAAATTGGAGATTTCTTGGAGACTACCTATTTTTAGGAAACCGAATGGTAACAGTTGTACCAATCCCCAAGTCGCTTTCTATTTCAAACGTTCCGTTATGGTATTCAATAAGTTGTCGCGTGATGAATAGTCCTAATCCGATGTCTTTGTTTAGCCTGCTACCTGTCCAGTTGTCTTTGCTCAAAACCCTATTAATTTCAGTTTCACTCATGCCTTTACCGCGATCCATAATTTGAAAAATGGTCTCTTTTGTGTTGTCTGTTATCTGTGTGGTTATGGTTTCGCCTTTGGTGGAGAATTTAATGGCGTTGTGTATTGTGTTTCTTCCAATGTACACCAACATATCTTTGTCTGCCTGAATG
>JAWOEM010000162.1:0-5903 GCA_046482785.1 Salinivirgaceae bacterium | reverse complement strand
GGTTACGAGGCGTAACATTTAGCAAGGAGTACATTATACCCAAACCCAACGATCCGCGCCTAATCACAGAAGTAGCTCCCGCGGTGGCCAAAGCCGCTATGGAATCGGGCGTGGCGCAAATACCCATAACCGATTGGGATGCGTACAATGTAGAACTGCGAACACGTGCCGGACTGGAGAACAAGCTAGTGAAACAGGTTTACGAACGGGCAAAACAAAACCCGAAACGTGTAGTTATTTCGCAAGCCGACAGCTATCAGGTGATCCGTGCTGCACTCATGGCTAAAGAACAGAAAGTTGCAGAGCCCATTTTAGTGGGAAATGCCGCACGAATAAAAGAAATTGCTAAAGAGTACCATCTCGATATTTCTTCGATCGAAATAATCGATAATGTATGCGTTGCGCAAGACGAACGGCGCAAACTTTTTGCCAATGCACTATTCGAACTTCGCCAGCGCAAAGGTGTTAGCAAAAGTGCTGCACACCATTTGGTTACCAATAGCGATTACTTTGGCGTAATGATGCTGGAAACCGGACAGGCCGATGCATTTATCACCGGACAA
The DNA here is from genome assembly GCA_046482785.1 of Salinivirgaceae bacterium. Classification (GTDB taxonomy): domain Bacteria; phylum Bacteroidota; class Bacteroidia; order Bacteroidales; family Salinivirgaceae; genus Salinivirga. The sequence goes on along the minus strand of JAWOEM010000162.1, from coordinate 5,340 downwards.
CAAACAAAGTACGGAGAATCACTAAAACCGGTAATTGAGGTAATTGGAGCACGCGAAGGACTTAATCGGGTGGCTGCTATGTACATTGTACTAACCAAAAAAGGGCCACTCTTCCTGGCCGATGTAGCCGTAAACAGAAATCCAACAGCAGAAACCCTTTCAGAAATAACCGTATTGGCTGCAGAGGAAATTAAAAAGCTTGGTTTTCAGCCACGCATAGCCTTACTCTCCTACTCGAACTACGGTTCGGTGCGCGGTGGCAACCCATCAAAAGTAAGAGATGCAGTGAAAATTATTCACAAAGAGTACCCGGAACTAAAAGTTGATGGCGAAATGCAAGCCAATTTTGCGCTCAACCCGGAATTACTCAAAACCCGGTATCCATTTAGCAAACTCATTGGTGAGCATGTAAATACATTGATTTTCCCGAACCTCAGTTCCGGAAATATTAGCTACAAACTCATCAGTGGTGTATCAGATGCAGAGCTCATTGGGCCTATTCTATTAGGAACACGGAAACCCGCTCATGTATTGCAATTAGAAAGCAGCGTTGATGAAATACTACGTTTAATTAGTGTTGCTGTAGTAGATGCCCAATATCACGAAACCGGCGACAAACACAATTTAATGTAAACATTAACTAAAAATAAAGCAGAAAAAAGCCGGATACTGTTAATTAACGATATCCGGCTTTTATTTTTTCATGGTCGAAAACATTTTACTCCACTACGACTCAAAAAACTCGTTCCGGAAATTAATCAAATAAAGCTTTTCCGATGCGCGCGTAAAAGCGGTGTATAACCACCTCAAATAATCGACGCCCAACATATCTTCGGTAAAGTAACCGGGATCGACAAACACACTATCCCATTGCCCACCTTGAGACTTATGGCATGTAAACGCATAGGCATACTTTACTTGCAGTGCGTTGTAATACGGATCTTCGCGAATGGCTTCGAACCGCTTTTTTTTGTTTGGAATATGCGAATAGGCTTCTTCCACGGCATAAAACAGCTCCTGATTTTGTTTGGAACTCAAATTAGGCGATTCGCTCATCAGCGCATCCAAGATAATTTTTGCATCGAACTCCTCATCTTCGTAATCTTCCGGTTTAAGCGTAACCTGCGCAAAGCGATAGCCAAATTTCTCCTCGTATTTGCGAATGGCCAGCACCTCTACAAAATCGCCATTGGCAATAAAATCGGTATTTTTTAACTCTTTAGCCCAAAAATAATTATTCTTCACCACCATAAGTCTATCGCTGGGGGAAAGCTCGCTCTCGAGCCACAGCACCTGATTACGAATACCCATATTATATGTATTGGCCTGCTTGTTTGATCGTGTAACCACCGCTACATTGTTTCGCCCTTTTTTGTTGTACAAATCTTGCAAAAGCTCAACAAATTCATTTCCAGGAATGCGCTCAATATCGGGTAATTGGCTTAGAACAATTTGAGGTACAGCATAATTTTTATCGGCAAGCTGCTGGCGCAACCGAGTGGCATTGAGCAAAATACCGGAATAGCGGGTTTGCCTGACAACTTGGCGCAACGTATAAACCATCGGGAGTTTTCCAAAACTTTCCATAACCTGCTCGCGTAAAGCGGGACTCAACGTGAGGCCAACAGGGGGTAGCTGAGCCACATCGCCAACAAAAATCAAGCGGCAATCTTCGCCGGAATATACATATTGCAGCAGGTCGGCCAGTAAATTTCCCGTCCCGAAAAGACTTTCCCCGTTGGCTCTATCGCCAATCATACTGGCCTCATCGACAATAAAGATGGTATGCTTGTGTAGGTTTCGATCGACTACAAAACCGGACTCGTATTCTTTGCCCGACTTTTGTCGATAGATTTTTTTATGAATAGTTGAAGCCTGTTTTTTAGCATAGTGCGAAAAAACTTTTGCAGCCCGACCGGTAGGTGCCAAAAGCACACTACGCTGCTTATTTTTGCCCAACGCCCGCACCAAAGCTCCTATCAATGAGGTTTTTCCTGTTCCTGCATAACCGCGTAGAATCATTACCTGTTCGCGCAAAGCGTTTGGATTATGTTCTGTAACAAAAATCGACAACATTGCAGCTGCCTCCACCTGATCGCTGGTGGGCTCAAACCCCAACTCTGTAATTATTTGACCTGCAAATTGTTTACTAATCATTAAAATAATGTTTGTCTTATATCGTTTATTTTACAAATAAATAGGCCGCAAAAATGGTGAATTTAAAATAATTTATAAATTTGCACACATATAAATATAGAAAAATAAACAAATTAATAGTCCAATGAGAAAGGTATTGCAAATTGTATTAGCTGTTGCGGCCATAGTGCTCGCATACTTACTTTACGAAAGTATCATGGAGCCCATACGTTTTGAAAAAGAGAGAAAGAAACGATATGACGCGGTCATTCAAAACTTAAAAGACATTCGGAAAGCGCAAGTTGCCTTTAAAGATGTATACAACCGCTATACGGGTAGTTTCGACACACTGGTAAATTTCGTTGCAAACGATTCTATGCCGCTTGTAAAAGCCGAGGGAACAATCCCGGAAGAGTATATCGACTCGTTAAAAAGCCGCGCAAAAGCCGAACAACTGGCTCTTAAACAAGGCCTTATCAGTCGCGATACCATTCGCCTAAGCGTAAAAGATTCGCTTTTTGGAAAGGAATACAAGTTAGACAGAATGCCTATTATTCCTTACACGCAAAACGACAGTTTTGAAATGGCTACAGGTAAAGTTGCCGCCTCAGGCCTTCCGGTTAAAGTTTTTGAAGTTAAAGCTCCGAGTAAAGTTATCTTACATGGAATGAACGAACGACTGATCAATTCGTATAACGACGGAAGAGATTATGCAGGACTAAAAGTTGGATCGCTATCTGAAGCGAACAACAATACAGGAAACTGGGAATAGTACAAATGAACTATATTGTTTCGACGATCGATAAAATCGACGAACGGTTTGACTTTAACCAAATTCACAATTACATAAAATCCATTCAGATTAGTCTGAATGGATTTTCTTATATAGTCACCGATCCGTCAGAACCGGCGCACTTAGCGTTGCGGAGCTACGATTTTGGAACCGAAATATCGGCAAAACGCCTCGATGGCCTTATTGCCGACCTGTTCCAAAATGAAGACGTTTTATCGCAGTCGTCGCAAAAAACGATTGTTACATACATGGAGCGCGCCTACGCTATGGCTCCACAAATGCTATTTTTGCCAGACAATGCCCATAAACTAATCGATGTAAATTTTAAAAAAGATGAATTTGCACATGTGACACATGCATCGGTTCCCGCATCAGATATTGTGTTTGCATCGCGAATGCCGGAAAACATTTACAAAACACTAAAACTCTATTCAGATAACCTACAAGTGGTTCCTCACCAATGTGCATTAACGGTAAATGCTTTTCAAACACTACAACACCACGGGTTTTCGGAGGGCTTTTTCATGAATGTAAACAATCAGTTTTTTGATTTAATGTACATTAAAAATCAAAAAATTGCTTTTTACAATAATTTCGGATATGCACAATATGCCGATGTTCTATATTTCACATTGGCTGCATTAGAAAAACTATCTATCGATCCCAATAAAATTCATTTCTTTATTCAAGGGCACGAATTGGTAAAAGAGGTGATTTTGCAGGAGCTGAACATGCACGTACGAAATGTTTACCTCGATCGCAGAATACTAGGTACAGCCTATTCGCACCAATTTGAACAACTTCCCCTCTATCAATATAAACTTTTAACCGGACTATACTCATGCGTATAATTAGTGGAACACACAAGGGACGAGTAATTAGACCTCCGGGCAACTTTAGAGCTCGTCCCACAACGGATATTGCCCGTGAGGGATTGTTTAACATTTTGTCGAACGAATATGACTTTGAAGAGCTTACGGTTGCCGACATGTTTGGCGGTACAGGAGCCATTTCGTTCGAATTTGCATCGCGCGGGGCTAAAGAAGTGTACTGTATTGAAAAAAATCCGGTGCACTACACTTTTATAAAAGATACTGCCAAGCAGCTTGGATTTACAAATATCAAAGTATTTCGGAACGATGCATTTAAAGCCATCAATAAATTGGCAAAAAACTCATTCGATATTGTGTTTGCCGATCCGCCATTCGACATGGATGCAAAAGAAACATTTATAAAAAACACGCTAGAAGCAGGTATACTGAAAGAAGGCGTCCTGATTTTCGAACATAGCGATAAAGAGTTCTTTCAACGCGTTCCGGGGTTTATTGAGGTTCGTAAATATGGGAAGGTGAATTTCTCGTTTTTCGCTCCACCTGCCACACCATAACTATTTTTCAAGAAAGAGTGCCATTGGCCACGTTTAAAATATAAATAATGAGCCTGCTAAAACGCAAAAGGAAACGAATATTTACCATTGCTGCATCGCATTACATACACGATGTGTATTCGGCATTCCTTGCGCCTGTGCTGCCGCTGCTAATCGAAAAGCTTGGGCTATCGTATACGAGTGTGGGCTTATTGCAAGTTATTCAGCGCTCGCCTTCATTTTTTATGCCTTTCATTGGCATTTTGGCCGAGCGTGTAGCCCTTCGTTACTTCGTAATCTGGAGTCCGGCCATTACGGCCATTACCATGAGTTTACTGGGCATTGTCCCTAACTTTTGGGTTTTGGTCGCACTTTTAGTTATTATGGGAACCGCATCGGCGCTTTACCACGTACCGGCACCTGTAATGCTGAAACAGATTACAACTCACAAACTGGGTTTTGCAACCAGCATGTACATGCTTGCCGGCGAGTTGGCTCGCACATCAGGTCCCATGATAATTTTAGGTGCCATTTCGTTGCTTACTTTTGAAGGCACTTGGATTTTAATGTTTATTGGTATTGCGGCCTCGCTATTTCTGCATACACAACTGAAAGCCATCATGGTTTCAGATAAAATAAAAAAATCGCCTGCATTTAAAGATATCAGCGCCACATTTAAAACACATATAGGATTGTTAACCATTATGTTTTTTATTATGATGTTTCGGGCAATGATTAAGACTTCATTATCGACATTCCTGCCCATTTACCTTACCGAAAATGGGCGCACACTGTTTCTGGCCGGGTTGGGATTAACAATTGTACAGGGAGCCGGCGCAGTGGGTACGCTTCTATCTGGCACACTTTCAGATTATATTGGAAGAAAGAAAATAATTGTCATTACCACCATTCTATCGCCACTTTTCATGTACGGATTTATCTCTACAACTGGTTGGCTGCAAACGGTGTTTCTGGTTCTTGTGGGATTTATGATTTTTGCATCGGGACCGGTTTTTATGGCGCTGGTGCTCAATGCAAGTAAAAC